>NZ_JBHVEE010000104.1:0-36403 GCF_042802415.1 Streptomyces sp. NPDC057486
ACCGCGAACCGCGGTGGGCCTTCAGCCGTCGTAGGACGGTCAGCCGCTGTCAGGGGTGCCCAGCCGCTGCGACAACGCGCGGGCCGTCTCCAGCAGTGCCTGGGCCATCGGCGACGTGACATCGTCGGGCACGGTCGCCGTGGTGCCGACGATCGCGAGCGTCCCGCTGATCTTGTCCCCCTCGAAGATCGGCGCCGCGACGGTGCGGACTCCGTTGACCGTGGGGGAGTTGACCGACAGCCCGTGCTGCCGGATGGCCTCCAGCTCCTCGGTGAGTTCGGCCGAGTTGCGGACGGAACGCGGCAGGGTCGGCACCTGATCCGGGGGCAGCAGCGCGAGGAAGACGCGCCCCTGTGCCGAGGACGTGAGGTTCAGGCGCGAACCGACCCGGACACTGATGCGCACCATGTGGTCGGTGTTGTCCACCGAGCGCACCACGGTCGCCGACTCGCCGTCCCAGACCGACAGTACGATCGTCTCGTCGATACGCCGGACCAGATCCTTCATGTACGGCTCGGCGGCGGCCACGATCGGCAGACCGGCCCGCGCCGCCGACGCGAGCGTGAGCACCTGGGGACCGAGGGAGTACAGCGAGGTGCGCTCGTCGTACCGGAGTAGATTCGCCGCCCGCAGCGCCTTCGTGTAGCGGTGCGCGGTCGCCTTGCTCGCCCCGAGACGCGCGGTGATCTCGTTGAGGCTCATGTGCGGCTTGCCGACCGTGAACGATCCGAGGATCAGGGCCGCACGCTGCACCGTCTGGATCGTCGGGGCGGTCCTGTCGGGGCCGTCCTGTTCGCCGGTGCCGCCCTGCGCCTTTGTGGGCATGAACGTATCGCTCCCAATCGCACTTGGCTTGCCATAAGACACTAAATGAAACGCCGTATTGAACAGAGTAGTCGTAAGGGGGAGTCTAACGGCGCGGGCGGGGGCTCGAGAGCCCCTGCGCCGCGGCGTGCCCGGGCGGTGGTCCGGTGCGCGGACTCACGCGTCGGACGAGTGCCCGGGCGTGATCGAACGGGCCGGGTCCAGCAGGGCGGCGACATGGTTGACGGCGAGAGCCGCCTCGCCGAAACCGATCGAGATGAGGGTGACCTTGCCGTCGTGGTCGGCGATGTCACCGGCCGCGTACACCCGCTCCCGGCTCGACCGCATGGTGCGGTCGACGAGGATGCGCCGACGTCGCAGTTCCAGTCCCCACCGCTCGATCGGGCCGAGGTCGGCGATGAAGCCGAGCGCGGCCACCACGGTCTGGGCGGGCAGAGTGATCCGGTCGCCGTCGGAGGTGGCGACCACGACCTCCGACACCGCGCCGTCGCCGTGGATCTTCTCGACCTCGTAGGGAGTGAGGACCCGCACCGAGGAGGCGTGAACCTGCTCGACAGTGCGTTCATGGGCCCGGAACCGGGCACGCCGGTGCACCAGCGTCACCGACGAGGCGATGGGTTCCAGGGACAGCGCCCAGTCGAGGGCGGAGTCACCGCCGCCGACCACCACGACGTCCTGTCCACCGAGTTCGTCCAGACGCGGTACGAAGTACCGCAGCCCCCGGTCCAGGTACTCGGAGCCCACCGGGAGTTCGCGGGGGATGAAGTTGCCGATCCCGCCGCACACGAGCACCGCACCCGCGGTGATCCGCGTACCGGCGTCGGTGGCGGCGACGATGCCCTCGGCGGTGTCGTCCAGCTCGGTGACCCCGTGTCCGAGCAGATAGGTGGGGTTCCACTGGTCGGCCTGTTCGGCCAGCCGGTCCACCAGCTCCTGGCCGCGGACGGCGGGGAAGCCGGCCACGTCGTAGATGAGCTTCTCCGGATAGAGCGCGGCGATCTGTCCGCCCACCTCGGGCAACGCGTCGACGATCGCCACGCTCATGCCGCGGAAACCGGCGTAGTACGCGCCGTACAGCCCGGTCGGACCGGCGCCCACGATGAGCAGGTCGACGGACACCTCGGCGGCGGCGTCCGTGGCCGCGTGGCCGCTCACGCCGCCACCTCGGGGTGGTCGTGGCCGACGCGGCCTGTTCTGCGGGCTCCGCCGGGGGAGCCGAGGGGTGGGGTGCCGAGGGTGAAGAACTCGGCGTTGACCTGCTCGAAGTGCTTGTTGTGTGCGGGCAGGTCTTCGTGGTGGTAGATGGAGATCTGCGGGCAGACGGGTTCGCAGCGCCCGCACTCGACGCATTCGTCGGGCTGGATGTAGAGCATCCGGTCGCCCTCGTAGATGCAGTCTGCTGGGCACTCTTCCATGCAGGACTTGTCCATGACGTCGACGCAGGCGTCGGTGATGACGTACGGCACGCGCTTGTCGCCCTTCACACGATCGTGCAGAATGCGAGACGGTGTATCTCAATGTGAAATTGGATGATGGCGGCGTCGGGTCGGGGTGTCAACCGTGTGACGGATGCTTGACACCGTCGAGCTCACCGAGGGAGGCTAATGCGAAATACGAGACGGCGTCTCACGGAATGCCGCTCGGGTCGGGACTTGTGAGAGGCAAACTCCCCATGGGAAGCAATCCCCGGACCGCACCAGCAACGATGATCGTCGAAGACTGGGACCAGCTCACCTTTCGCGTCAACCGCGAGGCGTACCGGAGCCCGGAACTGTTCGCCAGGGAACGCGGCTGGGTGTGGATGCACACCTGGCTCTACCTCGGGCACGAGACCGAGATCCCCAACCCCAACGACTTCAAGGTCCGCACTCTGGGCGGTCGACCGCTGATCTTCTGCCGGGACACCGCCGGCGAGGTGCACGCGTTCCTCAACTCCTGCCCGCACCGCGGCACCGTGCTGTGCCGCGAGAACGAGGGCTCGACCAGGCTCTTCCAATGCTTCTACCACGCCTGGACGTTCCGCAACAACGGTGAGGTCGCCGCCATCCCGGACGCCGGCGCGTACGAGTCGAGCGACGAGTTCCGGGCCTCCATGGGACTGCGCGGCGTGCCACGCCTGGAGATCCACGAGGGGTTCGTCTTCGTCTCCTTCGACCCCGACGTCCCGCCGCTGCTCGAACACCTCGGCGACGCCGCCGACTACCTGACGATGATCGAGCAGCAGCACGTCGGCGGCATGACCACACTCCCCGGCACGCAGCTCTACAGCGTGCGCGGCAACTGGAAGCTCGCCGTCGAGAACGCGATGGACGGGTACCACTTCGCGCCGACCCACAACACGTTCGTGGGCTACCTGCGGGAGAGCGGTTACGCCGTCACCGACGACAACCAGTACGCGTACAACCTCGGCAACGGCCATGGTCTGCTGGTCCTGACCGGGCACGGCGGGCGGATCAGCATGATCTGGGAACCGCGCTTCGGTGAGGCCGAACGCGTCCGCACCGACGCCCACCGGGCCGAGATGACCCAGCGGCTGGGGGAGAAACGGGCGCACCACGTGGCCGACGAGAGCCACATCCTGTTCGTGTTCCCGAACCTGCTGCTGTTCGACATCGAGGGCCTGTCGATCCGCCAACTGGAGCCGGTGGCCCCCGACCAGACCGATGTGCGCGCCTGGCAACTGGTCCCTCGCGCCGAGGACCCGGAGACGCGCGCCCTGCGCATGAAGACGGTCGTCAGCTTCGTCGGCCCGGGCGGCCTCGCCACACCGGACGACATCGAGGCGTACGAGGCGGTTCAGCGCGGCATCCAGGCCACGGCGGGCACCGGGATCCCCGAGCTGGACTTCAGTGACATGTCGCGCGGCATGGCCGACGAGGCCAAGGGAGCGCAGGGCCGGTCGGTCGACGAGGGCGCGATGCGCGGCTTCTGGCGGCACTGGATCGACGCCATGGGTCTCGACGACGGCATCGAGATCCACGGCGAGCGGCCGGCTTCCTTCCTGGTGGGGAGGGACGTGCGATGACGACGATCGGCAACCGCAGCTCCGTGTGGTGTGCGGGACGCACCGTCAACCGGCAGGACGTGGAGGACTTCCTCTACACCGAGGCCGACATCCTTGACCGCTGGGACTACGACGGCTGGCTCGCCCTCTTCGAGCCCGGCGCCCGCTTCGAGATCCCGACCACCGACTACCGGCCCGGCTGGTCGCCGCACGAGAGCGGATCGTTCGTCGACGACGACTGGGACCTGCTCCGCGCCCGGGTCAAGCGCCTGAAGTCCCGCAAGGCGCATGCCGAGAACCCGCACTCACGCACCCACCGGCTGGTGTCCAACGTGCGGCTCTCCGAGGGCACCGAGGACTCCTTCAAGGTGGCGGCCTCCTTCGTGGTGCACCGAGCCCGCGACGGCCACTTCGACGCCTACGTCGGGTGGTACGACCACGTCCTGGTGCCCACCGAGGACGGGCTCCGCTTCCGGTTGCGGCGTTCCGTCCTCGGTCACGAGTCGCTCGCGGCGGGCGCCCGACTCAGCTTCATCCTCTGACCGGCGACGGACGGTGACCCGATGATCAGACACACCTTGTCCTTCCGTTTCGCCGAGGGGACCGACCGGGAGACGCGCGAGTCCGTGCTGGGCGAACTGCGTACCTTCCCGGACCGGTACCCGGCCATGCGCGGCTTCGTCCTCGGCGAGAACATCAGCACCCGCGACCAGACCTTCACCCACACCATGGCCGTCGACTTCGACAGCCAGGACGACCTGCTCGCCTATCTCGGCAGCGAGTCGCACGAACACTTCGTGCGCACTCGCTGGCGGCCGGTCATCGCCCAACAGGCCATCACCTCTTTCGAGTTCGCCGAGCGGGCGCCGCTCACGGCAGGAAGGAGACCGTCGGTGAGCACCCGCCCCCACGGCCCGTACGGCATGGAGTACGCCCGGATCGAGGTTCCGGACATGCAGGCCACAATCGACTTCCTCGAATATCACGTCGGTCTGCAACTGGAGCAGCGCACGGACGACCACGCCTACCTGCGCGCCGACATCGAGCACCACGCGATCGAGTTGATCCACGCGCCCGAACGCGCCGACGGATGGACGACCGCCGTCGGCTACAGCGTGGAGAGCGAGGAGGTCCTGGAGCAACTGCACAAGGCCGTTCTCGACGCCGGCCTCGAGGTCCTGGAACTGCAGGAACGGCAGAGGGCGTTGTGCGACAACGGCTTCGCGGTGAAGGACCCCAACGGCCTGACCGTCGAGCTGTTCACCGAGTTCCAGGAGTACGCCGAGCCGCCCCACATCGAGATCCGGCCGCTCGACCTGGTGCACCCCTTCATCGCCACCCCGAAGTTCGAGGAGACGCTGGACTTCTACCAGAACGTCCTGAAGTTCCTGCCCTCGGACCATGTCGTCGGCTCGACCACGTTCTACCGCTGCGAGGACCGCTACCACCACAGCCTCGCGGTGCAGAAGAACACGGAGCACTATGTCGCGCACCTGTGCTTCGCGATGAAGAGCCTCGACCATGTCATGCGGATGCGTGCCCGCGCGCTGTACAAGGGTGCCCCGATCGCCTCCGACATCGTCAACCACTCGGCATCGACGTCGATCGCGTTCTACATGCACGACACCCGCTTCGGCCCGCGATACGAGCTGTGCGACCGGCACCGGGTGTTCACACCGGAGGAGCACGAGACTCACCGGCCCCGCAGAATGCCGGCCGACCCGCGCAACATCGACGTGTGGCGTCCGGCCTCCGACGACTGGGGACGCTTTTGAGACAGCCGTTGCCGGACGTCCTGCGGCTGCTCGACACGATCCCCGCGCCACGGGGTCGGGAACGGGCGGCGGCCCATCGGTTGCGCAGTTGGTGCGCGGCCCGGTGGCCGCACATCGAGTGGCAGGTGCAGGAGTACGGTCGCGAGGGCGGCAGTCTGGTCGCCACACATGGGGCCGGCCCGCTGCTGTACTCCCACCTCGACACGTCGCTGAACCACGACGGCGCGGGCCTCCGGCTCATCACCGGCGACGCCGCGCCGGTCGGTCCGCTCGGCGTGGCCGACGACGTGGTGACCGGCTTCGGGCTCGGGGTCGCCCGCGGGCCGGTGGCCGCCGCGCTGGTCGCCTTCGCCGAAGCGGGTGCCGGACGGCTGCTGCTCGCCGGCTCCGGGACACACCGCCGCGCCGGCGGGATCACCGGCCTGGAGGCATATATCGACGCGTACCCGCTGCCGCGGTCCGCGATCGTGGCCAAGTGCGGCCCTCCCACGCTGTTGTGGCACGAGCCCGGGGCGCTCTACCTGACCGTCCGGGTCACCGGACGCTCCGGGGCCGCGATGGCGGCGGAGACGGCCACGCCGCCCGGGGGAGTTGTCGCCTCGGCCGGCGTCATCCTGGACGAGCTGGCCCGCTGGCGCACGGCGTACCTGGCCGCCGACCCGCGGCTCGGACAGACCGGCCGGGCCTGTGGCATCGGTGCGATCGACAGCGGCTGGCCGGACAAGCCTGACCTCCTGCCGGCCCAGATGCGGATCGGTCTGTACGTCGTAGCCGGTGACCAGGTGGAGCCGAACGCGCTGGCGGCCGAGCTGGCCGACCGGTTGCGGATCCGGTGCGCGGAATCGGTGCTGCGGAACTGCGCGGTCGATGTGGAGGCCGAGCCGGTGGCGTCGGCTGCGGCCACGCCGACCGACGCCCCGGTGGTGACGGCAGCACGGGCGGCCTGGCTCGACGAGTTCGGCACGCCGCCGCCGACCGTCACCGGCTGGACGGGATCGACCGACGGCGTCGTGCTGCGCGCCTGCGGCGTGGAGACCGTGCGCCTCGGCCCGCAGGCGAAACCGGCGGCCGATGATCCGCGTTGCGATGAACTGTCGCTGGCGCAGCTGACGGCCTATGCGCGCATCTATCGGCGGCTGTTGACAGAACTTCCGGCGTAGCCCGGAGATTCCGGCGCGGGCGGCGGTTGCCGACGAACCGTGCGGGCAGCTCGTCGACGGCGCGGTCCACCCGCCACACCGGGAAGCCGACGGGACCCGGCGCACGGAGACGAGGGGCACGCCGGGAGGTTCCCGCGGGAACGGCGCCGACCGCCGACGTCCAGGGAGGTGTGGGCCTGTCCGAAGGGGAGGACCTCGCCAACCGGGCGATCTCTCCGCTGCCCGGCGACACCTCGTCCCCACCTTCGGCGCTCGGCGCCCGTCGCGGAGGGAGTGCCCGAAGGGCGCCGGAGCCGACTCCGGCGCGTGGGTTTCACGGCCGAGTTCGTACTGTTCGAGGACTTTGCCTCAGTGCCTGACCCGGCAGTCCGTCTTGCCGGCGACGAGAATGACCGACCGTCACCGAGAGGGCACGACGTCACACTCCCCAGTCGTCGTTCACGATGACGGCGTCGGCGATGCGGAATCGGCCACCGGCCAGCGGTGGCCGGGTGGGCTCACCCATTTCCACGACGTGCTTGCCGAACCTGGGCGTCAGCGGGCGGCCGACATCCCGCTTGAGCCACAGACGCAGCAGGTGCCGGCGGCGTTCCGGCTGCGGGTGGTCGACGTAGCCGGTACGCGAGTGCAACGCGGCGTAGTTGAGCAGCCATTGCACATCCCCGGGCTGGAAGTCCATGTCGATCGGCAGGCCGTGGTGCTGGGAGATCTCGTCGAAGAGGTTGATGGCCTCGACCTGGTCGGGCGTCAACTTCGGGACGTCGGGGTACTGCTGGGCGCTGAAGACCATCGAGCTGCCCGCGTAGGTGCTGAAAACGCCGTCGACGTAGCTGATGATCGGCGAGGTGTATGTCAACTCCGGGGAGTCGGGGTCCTGGCGCCGCCAATCCCAGTGATAGGAGTCGAAGAGCCGCGGGGCGAGGTCCGGTCGGCGGATCAGCAACTCGTTGTAGACCGTGGTGCCGCTGACCAGGCTGGAGGCTCCGCCCTCCTTGGCGCCTCGCAGACACATGAGGGCGACGACGTCGGAGCTGTCCGAGTGGAACGGCAGTCGGTCCCGCACACGGGAGGGCAGGGCGCCCTCGTCGGACAACGTCTTGTCCGACGTGGCGATCACGTGGTCGAGCAGGTCGCCGCGCTGGTTCTGCCCGATGGGCCGACCGAGGTGCAGGCCCATGACGAAGAAGATGGCCGCGGCCATGACGTCGCCGTATTCCGTGGTGCGCAGGCCACGCACCAGCACGAAGCCCCGGCCGGCGTCCATCTGGCGGGCGCACTCGTCGTTCAGGGCACGACAGGCGTCGAACGGGTAATCGGCGGCGGTGACGGTGCGCAGGTCTGGGTCGTCGGAGACGAAGCGCCGGCCCAGGTCTTCCAGCTCGGCGCGCTCGGCGTCGCCGAGGACGTAGATCCACGCCGTGGACTTGGACAGCTCTTCGCCGCGCCAGGCGGACGGCCCGGAGATCGGCTCACGGCCGACATTGGAGGTCACGTTGATGCACTCCTCGAAGATGTGATGACTGGCCCGTCGGCGAAGACACGACGGACGACGTTTCGGTGTGCGGTGGCTGCTCATCGCGCGGCGACGAACGGCACTCGGAAGACTCAGAAGACTCAGAAGACTCAGAACGGAGTCTGTGGCTCGCCGGCAGCCGTGCCGGGGCGCAGTCCCTCCCGGGGTGGGGAGCAGCTGAGCTGTCGGTCGAAGGTCCGGCGGCCGGCGCACGACACGAGCAAGGCGCCCGTGAGAGCGACTGACCTCATGCTGGTCCCGTCCTTTCGAGAAGTGTCCTCACGGTAGGGGAGGCCCGAGCGCGCGTCAATATGCGAGACGTCCTCTTGCAAAGCGGCATGCTGAGTGAACGGTGACGTCCCCGCCGTACGCGGCTCCGCGGCCGGGCGCTGCGACAGGACGTCGGCGCGCACATGGGGCCGGGCCGACCGCAGGTGCCCGCGCGCCAGGTGGCCGAGTGCGACGGGGCGGCCGTGGCCGGGTGCAGGGGGCGATCTGGGCGGAGGCGAAAGAGCCCGGGCGGCTCGACGGGACCAAGCCGCGGATATGTCGGTCCGTCAGACCTCTTCGGTCGAGGCGCGGACGATGAGCTCAGGAGGGAATCGCTCGACCCGCTCGGTCCGTTCCCGGCTGGGCGCCTGAAGGAGCGTCAGTGCGCGCTGCGCCATGGCTGACAGCGGGTGGCGGATGGACGTGATGGGCGGGTCGAGGAGCTTGATCATCTCGGTGTCGTCGAACCCGGTGACGGCAATCTGCCGGGGTACGGCGACCGACGAGCGGTGCAGCGTGCTCACGAGCCCCACGGCAAGGACGTCCGCTCCGCAGACGACCGCGTCGACCCGGTCGCGCTGCTCGATGATGCGACGCCCCGCCGTCCGTCCGGCGTCCGTGGTGAAACTGGGCAGGAGGATGGTGGTGGCTTCAGGTCCTTGAGCCTCGACGAAGGCCGCCAGCCGTTCGGCACCCGAGGAGGACGCCTGATCGGCGACGAGCGCGATCCGTCGCCTCCCTATGCTCTCCAGGTGGTCGAGGAGGAGCCGCACCGCGGACGCGTTGTCGAGCGTGACGGCGACCGTGCCGGATCCCTTGGCCCACCGGTCGAAGAGGACCACCGGACCCCGTCTGGAGGCATCGCGGACAGCGGGTCCGGACTCGTTGACGGACACCGGGATGACGAGCAGACCGTCCACCCGGCCGGCGAGCAGGGTGTCGATCTGCTCGGCCTCGACCGCGGTGTCGTTCGCCGCGTCGGAGATGACGAGCGTTCCGCCGGCGGCACGCACCTGTTGCGCGATGGCATCGGCGAGTTGGACGAAGTAGGGGTTGGCGAGCGTGGGGACCACCACGCCGATGGTCCCGGTGGCGCCGGTCCGCAGCGCCCGGGCGGAGTGGTTGGGCTGATAGCCGAGCCGGTGCGCGGCCTCTTCGACGCGGCGCGCGAGCTCGGGATCGACGTTGCGCGGCGTGCCGGCGAGGACCCGTGATGCCGTCGCGCGGGAGACCCCGGCGGCCTCGGCCACGTCGATGAGTCGGGGCGCTGTCACGTGGGTGTCCCTCTCGGTCGGGGGGAGCGGCTGCGCCGGAGCAGCGGGAAAATCCGGCAGGACGAGGCTACTTGACGGCGCGGGTGAGCTGGTCCAGCATATCGGAAATCGATCTCCCAAGGAGTTCGCATGTCGCTCATCACCGTTGTTGGTTCGGTGAATCGCGACGTCGTCCCGACCTCGTCGGTGGACGCCGTCGACACCTTCTGCGGTGCCCCGGCAGATGCGCTCGGACGCGGCACCGCCCTCCATGCCGCGGCCGAACGCGCCGTGCTCGCGGCCACCGGCCTCGGTGCGCGGACCGCCATGCCGTACGCGGCCCAACTCGACCCACCCGCGGTCATTTCCGCTTCCTGAATCCCTGAGGGTCACCCACCAGCACTACGGAGAACCACCCATGAGGAACCTCAAGATCGGCGTGTTCGAGAACGCGCAGACCAATGCGAGCGGCACGGCCACCTGGCGTCACCCCGACAGCCGGCGGCACCTCTTCGACACCCTGGAGTACTGGCGCGAACTTGCCGCCATCTGCGAGGACGCCAAGCTGGACTTCCTGTTCCTCGCCGACGCCTGGGGCTGGTCCGAGATCAACGGCACGCGCCCGCCCATCGCCACGGAGGAGACCCTCGACCTCCCGAGGCTCGACCCGATGGTCGTGGCGTCCGCCCTGCTGTCCACCACCACCGACCTGGGCCTCGTCATGACGGGCTCCGTCCTCGTGGAGCCCCCGTACGCTTTCGCGCGCCGCATCGCCACCCTCGACCAGCTCTCCGGCGGCCGGATCGGCTGGAACATCGTGACGACCGGCACGGCCGACACCGCGGTCAAGGCGTTCGGCATGGAGATGGTGGCCCACGACGACCGCTACCGGATGGCCGAGGACTTCCTCGACCTCGTCTACAAGTACTGGGAGGGTGCCTGGGAGCCGGACGCGCTGGAGAAGGACAAGGCCGGAAGGTTCGCCGACCCCGCCAAGGTGCACCTCGTCACCCACAAGGGCCCGTTCTTCCGCTCGGAGGGGTATGGCAACACCGCGCGTTCCCCGCAGGGCACGCCCGTTCTGTTCCAGGCGGGGGCGTCGCCCGCCGGCCGCCGGGTCGGGGGCAGGCACGGCGAGTGCATGTTCGTGGGCAGCGGCTCGGTCGAGCAGCTCGCCGGGCACACCGCCTCCATCCGCGAGGAGGCGGTCAAGGCGGGCCGTCGAGCCGACGAGGTGAAGGTGATGTCGGCGTTCTCCTGTGTCGTCGGTGCCACGACGTCCGATGCGGAGCGGCGCTACCAGCGGATCCTCGACGCCCAGCGGCCCGAGGCGTCCGTCGCCAGCTATGCCATGTTCACCGGTCTCGATCTCTCGTCCTACGCGCCCGAGACGCCCATGACGGATCTGTCCACCGAGCTGTCCCAGACCCAGGTGGCCCGCTTCGCCGGCAAGACGGTGGGCGACGTCCTCGCCGACTGGCACAAGCACGGCGTCGGAGCGCGGCCGGTCGTCGGCACGGCCGAGGAGATCGCCGACGAGATCTGCGCCCTCGCGGAAGGCGCCGACCTCGACGGTTTCTTGCTGTCCCCCATGATCCAGCCGAGCTCGACGACGGACTTCATCGAGTCGGTCCTGCCGATCCTGCGGGCGCGTGGGGTCTTCCGCGGAGAGTACGCGCAGGGCGAGAGCCTGCGTGAACGACTCACCGGAGCGTCCGACCGCGCGCTGCCGGCCAGCCACCCCGCGGCCCGCCACCGGCACTGAGCACAGAACCCGCGACGAGAGGATGTCGAAGACCATGGCCACGTCTGCCCACAACCCGTCCGGGGCGTCCGCACCGACGGAGCTGGACGCGGAAGCGCTGCGACGCGCCTTCGGGGCCTACCCGACCGGAGTCGTCGCGATCGGCGCGCTGCGCGGGAACGAGCCGGTTGGGTTCGCGGCGAGCTCGTTCGTCTCGATCTCGCTCCAACCGCCCATGGCCGCGGTCAGCGTGGCCCGCACCTCGACCACCTGGCCGCGCCTCACGGAGGCACCCGTCCTGGGGCTGAGCGTGCTCAGCCACGGCCAGGGCGCGCTGTGCCGACGTCTGGCGTCCAGGGAGATCAACCGTTTCGACGGCGTTGCGTGGCAGGCGACGCCTGATGGCGCCGTCGTGATCGAGGACGCCGCGCTCTGGCTGACGGCCCGGGTGAGCGCGACCTACGACGGCGGCGATCACGAGATCGTGCTCATGGAGTTGCTGACGGTCGAGCTCTTCACCGGCGTGGAGCCGCTCGTCTTCCACACCAGCCAGTTCCGCGAGCTCATTCCCCATGGGTGACCCCCTGACGGTCTCCGCGCACCTCGCGGGCGTGGTGGTGCACGGTGCCGGTCGGGGCCGCGGACTCGGGTTCCCCACCGCGAACGTCGCGGCCGACCCGGGCTCGCCGGTGCCACCACCCGCGATCTACAGCGGCTGGGTGGTACGCCACTCGACCGGCGTCGTCCACCACGGCACGATCAGCATCGGATCGAACCCGACCTTCTGCGACACCACGGATGTGCACGTCGAGGTGTACTGCCATGACACCTCGGACCAGTTCTACGGTGAGCGCGTCGAACTGTGGTTCGTGGCACGGATCCGAGACACGGTGAAGTTCGCATCCCCCGAGGACCTGGTGCGCGCCGCCCGGCAGGATGTCCTGCGGTCCGAGGAACTCCTCGCCTCCGACCACGCGCGGCGCGTCCTCGACGATGCGCTCGCCGCATACCGAAGGACCGCCTCCTCCTGAGGCACCCCTGCGCACGGACTCGGCGCGCGGCGCCGAGCTCCCTGCGTCACCACCGGCCCCGGTTCGGGCCGACAGCCCACTCCCAGCCTTGCTCCGAATGAACAAAGGTGTGAGTAATGAGTGCATTCCAGTGGTTGAACGAGCAGTTCAACTTCTTCGGCTTCCCCGTCTACTGGTCCGACTTCCTCGGCAACCTCCTGGCGCTCGCCACCGTCTGGCTGGCGCTGCGACGGTTCCTGGTTGCCTGGCCGGTGCAGATCCTGGGTTCGATTCTGCTGTTGATCGCGAGCCTGAACGTCGATCTCGGAGGTAACGCCGCTCGGCAGGTGGTGATCATAGCGTCGGCGTCGTGGGGCTGGGCGACGTGGCGCCGCAGCAAGGAGAAGGAGGGCACGATCAACGTCCGATGGGCGTCCTGGCGGGAGCGCAGCGTACTGCTCGCGGCCATGGCCGCCGGGACCTTCGCGTTCGGCGCCCTGCTCAAGACGACCGACGCGTCGTTCTACCCCGGCGCTCCCTGGTGGATGGTCCTCGCGGACGCCTGGATCTTCGTCGGCTCGATCCTGGCGATGTACACCCAGGCCCGGCGGTACGTGGAGTTCTGGTTCGTCTGGCTGGCCGTCGACCTCGTCGGGGTGCCCCTCGCCTTCCACTCCGGGCTGTACTTCTCCGGGATCGTGTACGCGATCTTCTTCGTCATGGTCATCATCGGCATCCGCGACTGGGCGTCCCGAAGCAAGGGCCAGGAGATCGCCTCGCCCCTTGAGCCGGCCGTTGTCCTGGAGGGTCGGAACAACTAGTGCCTTGACCGGCAAAGCTTGCCGGGAGGGGCACTGGCCATCGGCCACGGGGACGTACGCTCCCGGATCGGCCACGGAAGCGGCGAGCGGCTCTGGAGCTGCCGATTGACCGATGGTCACCGTCGTGGAGAGCCCAGCCCGGGCACACCTGGGCTGGGCATGGCGCTCCGTGCCGTGTCAACAGGCACCCCCGCGTCGGGCGGCCGGCCTGCAGGCCACCGGAGAAAGGGCATTGACGGCCGCAACAGCCTCGCGTCGGTAACGAACGGGTAATGCCGCCTTCGTACCGTCCGCCGTCCGCTGACGTCGGCGGGCCGTGAGGAGGCATCACGATGACCCCTGTCCCCACTATCCCTGTCGTCGTCCGAGTGCTCGGTGGTTTCCGGGTGGAGCGGGGCGGCCGGACCGTTGCCGAGCAGGACTGGCAGCGGCCCGGGGCGCGGCGTCTCCTGAAGGCGCTGGCCGTCTCGGACGGGCAGCGGATGGACCGGCGGATGCTTGCGGCGCTGCTGTGGCCCGAGGCACTCCCGCAGGCTGCGGACCGGAACCTGCGGGTCGCCCTGCATGCGGTGCGCCGCACCCTGGAACCCGAACTGGCTGCGCGTGCACCGTCCTCGTACCTCCACTCGCAGCCCGGCGGGATGCTGGCGCTCGATCCTTGCTCGGTCCGGGTCGACTACGCGGAGGCCCTCGCGGCGGCCCTGCCGGAGCGGACGGCACGGATGCTGACGCACGGGTTGCTGCCCGGTGAGGACGAGGCGTTCCTGCGCGGTCCGCGCCGTGTACACCAGGCCGCGCGGCGGCGAGCTGCGGTCGCCCTGGCCGGGAGCGGGCCTGAGGCGGTCGGGCTGCTGCGTGACATGCTCGCCGTGGATCCGCTCGCGGTCGATGTCTGTCGGGCTCTCATGGCGGAGCTGCTGGCCTCGGGCCGGCACACGGAGGCGACGGAGTGCTTCCACACGCATCGGCGGGAACTCGCCGAAATCTACGGTCTGGAGCCTGACGCGCACCTTCGGGAGCTGTTCGGGCGTGCCGTCGCGAAAACCCCGGTCCCTCAGCACCGTGCGGACCCGCCACGTGAGTTCGTCGGCCGTGAAGCGCTGCTCGGTACGGTGTGCACGCTGTTGCGCACGCCCGCCACCTCGGTGGTCGAGTTGACCGGTGATCCCGGGATCGGTCTGACCCGCCTCCTGAATGCCCTGGGTGACCGGCTGATGGATCACGAGGCCGTGGTGCTTCGGTCGTCGGAGCGCGTGCCGGCCGCTCACGGTCCGTACGGCGCGGTCCTGGCCTGCGTGGACGGGCACGCGGCGCGACTGGACGCCGCCGGCCGGGCGACACTCGCCCGGGACCATCCCGGAATCGCCGCGCTCCTGCCCGGCCTCGGCGGCCGTCCGGATCGCGCGGCCCCTCAGGTCGAAACGCAGGTGATGGCGCTGGCCCGGGACCTGGCCCGCAAGGGGCCGGTCGTCTGGCTCGTCGACGACACGGAGCACCTTCCTCCGGCCGGGCATCGATTGCTGGTCAGGCTCGCGAGGGACCAAGGGGCATCCGGCGGAATCGTGGTGGCGCATCGCGGCCGCAGGCCGTTGTTCCCGCACGGGACGGCGCGGAGCCTGCGTGTGCCTCCGCTCGGCGAACGTGACTGTGCACGGTTCACCGGCGTGGGGGACGGCCTCTCCGCTGCGGAGGTGTTCCGTCGCTCCGGCGGGAATCCGCTTTGGGCGCTGTCCGCCATGACCGGCGACGGGGAAGTGGTGCGACGCAGGCTGGGCCGGGAGTCGCCGGATGTGCGGCATGCCGTGGAACTGATCGCACGGCAGTCCCCTGATTCTGCTCCGGGAACCTTGCGCGGCGTGGATGAGGCGCTCCGGCTCGGCTGGGTGCGCGGCGGACGCGGGCGACCGTACCGAGTCGCATCGGAGGTGGTGCGGAGAGCTGTCGCCCCGGTCCGTCGCAACACCGGCCATGCGGCGCACATGCAGTACCGCCCGGCGGACGTCGCAGGAGCAGCTGCCGCCCGCACCGGCGCGGACGGCAGCCGACCTGCTCGGCTCCGGGCTACTTCAGTGCGTAGGCCCGGGTGATCGTCTGGACCGTGCGGTTGCCCGCCGCGTCCCAGACCTCGGCCCTGAGCGTCACGAAGCCGTTCGTTTCCGAGAGCCTCGGGGCGCGGTATGTGGCCCGGAAGGAATGGCCGTCGGTGCGGTCGACGTCGGCCGACTGCCAGGTGGCGCCGTCGTCGTAACTGACGGAGACCTTGGCGCCTGCCATGTCGGCCGACCCCTTGTAGCCCTTGGACCGGGAGGCGTCGACCGTGAGGTTCTGCTTGCCGCCGGCCGCCACCTCGTTGCGGATGTCCGCCGTCATGCCGTAGTCGAGGAGGACGACGGGCAGAGCCGCGCACGTGGTGGCCTTGGGCATGGTGACCTTGCAGTCGTCGACGTCCATGCCGGTGGGCCCGGCCGAGGTGAAGCTGTACTCGGTGCGGGACTTGGTGCCGAGCCTGACCCCCTCGTAGTCCTTGCTGCGCCCGCTGTCCTCGACGAACCGGTAGTCGGCCTTCTGCGGCACCATCAGCGCTCCGGTGTCGGTGATCTTCTCGCCGTCGCGGTAGAACGTCCACGTCCGCGCGCGGTTGCTCCTCAGGTAGTGGTCCGCGTCGCCGTCACCGCCGAGCTGCGGCCCGAAGACCGTGCCGACGTCGGAACGGCAGAAGTTGCAGGCGTAGTCGGTGTGGTTGGCCGGGTGCATGACGGGGCCGAACCAGTGCTCGTCGGTGACCTGGCCGGGCCGGTAACTGTGCGCGCTCTCGTACATGGAGGCCGGGTAGTCGGTGCGGGCTGCGACCACCTGGCTGTAGGTGAGGGTGGACGCGGCCCGCACGTACTCGTCGCGTCGGTGTCCCTGCTGGACGAACTGGGACGAGCGGACGGACGTCATCGGGTACGCGCCCCACGCGTTCATCGTCTGGTAGCCGACACGGTCGACGCCGTCGGTGTGGAAGGTGTTCTTGATCTTCGCGAATTCGCCGGGGCCCGGGGTGACGGTGAGGCCGTCCGGAAGGGCTCCGTGGTAGTCCCATTGTCCGCCGTACGTGTAGCGGGACTCCTCGACTCCCTTGAGGGCGACGGTCGTCCGTCCCTCGGAGACCGCCGCGGTCAGTTTGAGGCCGTCGGCGTGACCGATGGCGAAGTAGGGGACGTTCACTCCGGTGACGACGAAGCCCTGCGCCGAGTCGTCGGCGGGTGCGACGACGACCGCGGAGGCGCCTGCGGAGGCGACCGCGCGGATCCGGGCGCCGACTCCGGTCATGGTGTCGGTGTGGAGCAGGGCCGCCTTGCCCGTCAGGGACTTGCCGGCCAGCTCGTCGGCGGTCCCTGCGCCGACGTCGGCGACGTCGTACGTCCTGGTGCCGTCGAACCGCTTGAGGTAGCTGGATGTCTTGGCCGTCAGGGAGAAGGTGTCGGGCCGGGTGACGGTCGCCCTGACGAGCGGTTCGCGCTTCGAGGCGTAGAACGAGGCGCGGATGTCACCCGTGTCCGGCTTGCTCCACGGGATGGCGCCGACGTGCATGTCCGACCAGTTCTGAAGGCCCGCGTAGCCGACCGTCGACCGGCGGCCGTCCGCTGCGGTGCGGGTGACCTGGTGCGAGAAGTCAGATGCTTCCAAAGCGCCTTGCGCCTTGGAGACCCGGATGTCGAAGTCCTTCGCCCGGCCGGCGTCGATGGTGGCCGTCGTGTCCTTGCCGTCGAGGTCGATGTCTCCGACGTTGAACAGATCCGCTGCTCCGTCCGTCGAGGCGTGTTCCCCGCCGCCGGAGATGACGACACCGGTGAGCGTGTAGTGGCCCGCGGGCAGGGCGATCTGCTGGTGTCCGCGGTAGAGGTGCAGGGACTGGAAGGTGTTGTTGTCCAGACCCATGACCAGGATGTCGACACGGCGCGGAGCGGCTCCGTCGCGGCCCTTCGCGTCGAGTGTCAGGTCGTAGCGCTTGGGCTCCATACTGAGTCCGAAGACGGTGTGGGCGCTTGCGCCGTCCGCGGCCGTGGCGACGACACGGCCCGTGTAGCGACCCGCCGTCACGCCGTTCGGGTCGAGGGTGACCGGCACCTCGACAGTGCTGCCCGCGGGCACGCCGACCTTGCTGCCGGGCACGCTCAACGCCCCTTGCGGCAGGGACCCGGTGGCCTCGGTGGAAATCGTCACCTCGCGGTCCGTGGCGGTCGGGTTCGTCAGCTTCAGGGTGCGGGTCTGCTTCTCGTAAGGGGAGTCCTGGTGCTCCACCAGGCCGAAGTCGGCGCTGCCGGACAGCTCCAGGGTCGGATCCAGCGCGGCTGGGACGTCGACGCGTCCGTTGCCCTGCTCGTACGCGGTATTGGTGGTGTTGGGCCTGGCGTGTGCGGTGAGAGCCTCCTTGATCCGCTGCCCCGACCAGTCGGGATGGCGCTGCGCGAGGAGGGCCGCGGCGCCGGCGACGTGCGGGGTCGCCATCGAGGTGCCGCTGAGTGTCGTGTAGTGGTCGCCGACCGGGGTGCCGAGGGTGGTGCCGGCCGCACGGGCCGCGACGATGTTGACGCCGGGAGCGGTGATCTCGGGCTTGATGGCGTAGTCGCCGATGCGCGGCCCACGGCTGGAGAAGTTGGCGAGTGCGTCGGAGCGGTCCACGGCCCCGACGGTGAGGGCGGAGTCGGCAGTGCCGGGGCTGCCCAGGGTCTGGGCGGCGGGACCCGAGTTGCCCGCCGCGATCACGAACAGGGCGCCGTCGACGCTCAGTTGATCGACGGCTTCGGTCATGGCGTCGCCACCCGCGGTGGCCGGTCCGCCCAGACTCATGCTGACGACATCGGCGCCCTGGTCGACGGCCCACTGCATGCCGGCGATGATCTGAGAGTCGTTGCCGGAGCCGCTGTTGTCCAGGACCTTGCCGACGATCAGGTCGGCGCCGGGGGCGACACCCTTGTACTTCCCGTCGGAGTTGGCACCCGATCCGGCGATGGTGGATGCCACATGCGTGCCGTGGCCATGGCCGTCGGTGACGGACTGGCCGGGTATGAAGCTCTGGGTGGCGACGATGCGGTCCTTGACATCGGCGTTCGTCGGGTCGACCCCCGTGTCGAGGACGGCGACCTTGGTTCCCTTGCCGTCATAGCCCTTGGCCCACGCCTCGGGTGCGCCGATCTGCGGCACGCTCACGTCGAGGGATGCCTTCGCCTTGCCGTCGTACCAGACCTTGGCGACGCCGCTGCTCCCGGGCGTGGTTACGGCCTTGCCCTTGCGGGGTTTCTTCGAGACGGGCCTGACCGCCCTCCAGAAGGCTCCGGCACCGTCCTTCTCGACTCGGACACCCGCCATGTCGACCTGGTCGGCAACCATGTCCCGTTCGGAGGAAGGGAGCTGGTCAGCCCGCTTCTTCAGTGCCGTGGCTGTCGGCCGGTCGGGGTAGGAGACGATGACGGGCAGGGTGTCACTCTTCGCGTCGGTGTAGCCGTCCTTCACCAGTTGCGTGATGTTGAAGAGACGCTTGTCCAGAGTCCGGGAGGCGATCCCGTCGATCGCGTCGGACGGGAAGACGTACAGGTCCCCGTCGGGCCCGGTGACGGTCTGGAAGGTCTTGCCGGTGCCCGGCGCGGCGTGCGCGTCGACGGCCTGCCGACCGTCGGGCGCGGTGGTGAGGGTGACGGTGTCGCCGGTGACGAGGGTGATGTCGGCGGACGTCTCCTTCTTCTGCTGGGGTTGGACGATGCCGGTGGCGGGAGGGGCCGCCTGTGCTCCGGCGAGCCCGGTCAGGGCGGGGAGCGAGGCGGTGACGGCGACGACGGCGGCGGTGGCCAGCACACGTCTGGACGTTCTGCCTCGAGTAGAGTGCTGCACTTGTTCTCCTCCTGGGTCGGGGCGGAGGACCGTGAACTCCCGTGTCAGGGCGCTGTGTTGAGCCCTCGCGGAATGGCGCTGAACGGTCCGTTCCGGGACGTTAGCGCGGTGACGGTGCGTGAAGAAGAGCAGGTGACGGCGCATTCGTGACAGGGTCACCTATGCGTCAGGTGTGCCGGACGGCCGGTCGTGTGCGCCGTCGAAGGTGACCCAGTCATGCCGTGCCGCATACCACCCCAGTTGCATACGCGAGTCGACTCCCGCCCGGTCCATGAGGCTGCGGGCCCGCCGCAGCACGGTGCGGCGGCCGACACCGAGACGACGTCCGATCACTTCGTCGGTCAGCCCGCTCAGCAGGAGAGTGAGCAACTGGACATCGGCGGAATCGAGTTCACCGGGCGCGGTGCCCGACGCCTCGACCGGTAACCCGTCGCCCCACAGTCGCTCGAAGAGTTCGACCAGCGCGTCGAGGAGTGGGCTGGGGTGCACGAGAGCGGAGCCACCGGGCCCGCCCAGCCCACCGTCGAGAGCGGGCAGAATCGCCAGCTCCCGGTCGACCACCACCATTTTGATGGGCAGCGACGGGGCAAGGCGGGCCTGCTCGCCCGCGGTGACATAGCGCTGGATGCGGTCGAGCCCGCCGGGCCGCTCCACCGCACGCCGGTCATAGATCGTGCGGTACCGGACCCCCGCGGCCAGCTGCTCGATCTCGGAGCTGTTGTTCAGGCTGAGGTAGGGCGGCTTGTCGAACATGAGCACCTCGCTCCGGGCCCTGCGCTGGATCTGGTCCAGACGCTGGCGCACCGCCTCGTCCGGGGTGAACTCGACCGGCAGACCTTCGGCCTGCTCCCGGGCGCTCCTGCGGTAGTCATCGGCGAGACGGCCGATCGCGACCCGTGCCGAGTGCAACTCCTGCATCCTGCGCAGCAGCAGTACCTCACCGGCTATGTCGGGGGGTGCTGCCGTGACGTGGGCGCGGCTGTCCGCAGACACGGTCACGAGCCCCTTCTCCGCCAGCCCTCGCACCGCGATCTCGACGTCGGTGGAGTGCAGCGCGCACAGCGCGGGCAACTCCTGGATCCCGCACGAACCCCGCCGTACCAGCTCCGCGTACACCGTGGTCTCGACGTCAGTCAGTCCCAGAGCTCCGAGCACAGTGTGTCTCCCCTCTCGTTCCGATCACAGTGCGCGTCGACGCGGTGAGGTGAGAAGACGTACGTCCGCGCGGGGAGACGTCGAGTAACACGCCAGTAACGGCTGTCCGGAGCATGGGCGTTGAAGAAGGGACGCACAGGTTCCGGGAATCGCTATGGTGGGCGCAATGTCAGGACGGGCCGCATCAGGAGACTCACCGCAGCTCCGCGTCTTCCTGCTCGGCGGTTTCCGCGTCGAGCGCGCGGACGGTGTCCCTGTTCCCTCTCGCTGGCGTCGCGGCGCCGCGCAGACCCTGGTGAAGGTCCTGGCGGTGGCGCCGGGGCTGCGGCGCCACCGGGAGCAGGTCATGGACCTGCTCTGGCCGGACACTCCGCCCGATGCGGCGGTCCGCAACCTTCGGGTCGTGCTGCACGCCGCGCGGCACGCCCTGGAGCCCGATCTGGCGCCTCGAACTCCGTCCTCGTTCCTGCTCGGCGACGGCGAGCTGCTGCTGCTGGCACCCGGCCGCGTGTGGGTCGACGCGGACGAGGCCGAGGCATCCGCGCGCACGGCATTGGCCGAGGGTGACGTTGCGGCACTGACGGCGGCCCGCTCGGCCCTCGGCCGCGAGCTCCTTCCGGAGGACCGGTACGCGGAGTGGGCGGAGCAGCGACGCGGCGAACTGGTCGTCCTGCGTGACCGGCTGGTGCCCGCACAGGCCCGGCGGCTGCTGTCCGCAGCCCGCACCTCCGACGCCGTGGACGTGCTGCGATCGGCACTGGAGGAGAGCCCCGCCGACGAGCGGCTCGGGCTGCTGCTCGCCCGCACGCTCGTCGACGCGGGACGGCCCCGGCAGGCGATCCGCCAGTACCACGCCTCCCGTGAGGCGCTCGCGGACGAACTGGGCGTGCGGCCGGGCCCGGACTTCGAGGACGTGCACCGCGCGGCACTGTCAGCGCTGGATCGCAGGCCGCTGCCGAGCGCCACCCGTCGGCCGACGGTGCTGCCCGTGGCGATCCGCCGCCGCGAGCCTCACCCGCTGGTGGGTCGTGAGCGCCCGCTCTCCCTCCTGATCGAGCACGCCACGACCACCGTCGGCAGCCCGCTCGTCGTGGTGCGCGGTGAGGCGGGCATCGGCAAGACACGCCTCGTCGCCGAAGCCGCGCGCGCGGCGGCCGGAGTAGGTGTCACCGTGCTGTGGGGCTCCGGGCACGATGCGGAAGGGCACACGCCCTACGGTATGTTCGCCGATGCTCTGGAAGGCCGTCTGGCCCAGTGCGACCCGGCCGAGCGGGCCCGTGTCGGCGCGGAGCACGGCGGACTCGCCGCGCTGGTGCCCTCGCTCGGCGGCGCTCCTCCGGTGGCCGGTCCTGAGGAGGAGCGCGCCCGCCTGTTCCGCGCAGTCAGCGGTTTCCTCACCGATCTCGCGGGTGGCGCACCGGCGTTGGTGGTGCTCGATGATCTGCACGATGCCGATCCGGGATCGCTGAGCCTGCTGCACCATCTCGTACGGGGATCGCAGACGCGACCCTGGCGGTTCATTGCGACGTACCGGGACGACGAGCTGACGCAGGACGCCCCGGCCGCGCAGACGCTCGGCGGGCTGCTGCGTCGTGGCGCGGCCGTCGAGGTGGACCTGTTGCGCCTGGGCCGCGCCGACTGCGCCGCTCTGTCCGCCGCCGTTTCCGGGCCGGAGCCGGATGCGCGGACGGCCCGCCGGGCCCAGCACCGCATCTACCGACTCTCGCTCGGCAACCCCCTGTTCGCACTCGAGCTGGCGAGGAGCGGAGTGACGGCGGACCCGGGCACGGCGGCCGCCCCGGCCGGGAACGAAGTGCCCTCCGGGATACGCCACCTCGTCTCCGAACGGCTCGCGGCCCTCCCTGAGCCCGCGCGACAGATCCTGGGCGCCCTGTCGATGGCGACCGGTACCTCGGTGTCCCTGACCGAACTGGAGGAAGTGGCCGCCACCGGACTCCATCCCCCACTGGTTCCGGGCCAGGTGGCGGCTGCCCTGGCCTCGGCGTCCGAGGCCGGCATCGTCGAGGAGCGCGAGGTGGTACTGGGCGGACGCGCGGTCCTCGGGTACGCCTTCCGGCATCCGCTGGTGCGGCTGGCCTGCGCGGAGCGGCAGGGCGGCGCGATACGGCGCCGGTTGCACCGTGCGCACGCCGACACCGTACTGCGGGTGCGCCCGGACGCCGTGGACCTGATCGCCGCACACATGACGGCCGCCGACCATCCACGAGCACATGAGTTCCTGCGCGCGGCGGCCGAGAGGGCGGCGACGCTGTTCGCCAACGACAGCGCGTGCGGGTACTACGCCGACCTCGTCAGCCGTCTCGACGGCCCCGAGGCAGCGGCCGCCCGTCTCGCGTGGGGCGAGGTGCTGCGCAGGGCGGCCCGGTTCCACGAGGCGGAGACCGTCCTGCGTCAGGCCCTTGCCCACTACGTGGGGGCGCAAGACGCGTCGGGGACGCTGCGCGCGGCTGCCTCCCTCGCGGAAGCGCTCGGCAGGGCCGGGCGGCCCCTGGACGGCCTTGCGGTACTCAACGAGGTGGCGCGCTTCGAAACTCACGGGACGCCGGAGGACAGGGCCGCGCACCGGATGGCGCGCGGCGCGCTGTGCTTCAACGCGGGACGTTACGAGGCCGCCTTGGCCGCACTGCGCCGGGCCGAGACGTATCTGGGCGCGCCCGGGGCGGACCACCAGGCGCTCCTGTCACGCCTGTTCACCATCCGGGCGGCCTGCCTCATGGCCACGGACCGCACGCAGCACGCCCGCGCGGCGGCCGACGGGGCACTGCTCGCGGCCGACGCGTCCGGGGACGCGGCCCGGCTGTCCGGTGCGCTGTCCGTCGTCGGGGAACTGGCCCGCGCCGACGGTCGGTGGGAGGTGGCACGGGACTGCGCCCGGCGGGCCGTCGGGCTGGCCCGCCGCACCGGCGACCCCGCGGTGATGGCCTTCGACCAGGGCAACCTCGCCGTGGCCGAACTGCGCGTCGGGGCACTGCACCGCGCGACGTCCCTGGCCGAGTCGGCGGTGCGCCTCGCCCGCTCGCTGGAGGAGTCGTGGGTTCTGCCGTACGCCCTGGTGGCTCTCGCCGAAGTGCACGTCGGGTGCGCCAGGTACGACGGGGCACGAAAGACCCTGGACGCGTGCGAGCGGGCCGTGGCCCGTACTGACGATCCTCAGGTGCGGGCAGGGCTGCGCCGGGTGCGGCTTGAGCTGGCCGCGATCACGCACGGGGGGCGAGGCGGAGCGTGGTAATGGCCGGGTAATGCCCGCTGATTAGCGTCCGGGCCATGCCCCCCGCCACCGAACCCACCGAACCGGCGCACACCGTCATCGACGCGGGTGGCGAACCATGGCCGAGGATCCTCGGCCTGCTGGAACGCCGCCTCGGCCAACTGCCCGACGCCGGCGTGGTGGAAGTGCACAGCGCCAATCCTGACGTGCGGGCCGGCGTACACGCCTGGTGCGGTTCCGGCACAGGCGAACTCCTCGAGGAGACGGCCACCGGCGAACAGGCCTGCTACCGCATCCGACTGTGGCCGCCACCTTCCTCTGCCGCACCTTCCTCACTCCCGAATCCGGAGGCATCGTGACCCCATCCAGACCTCTCCTGCCACGCGGCCGGGCACGCCTGGCCGTCGCAGCAGCGGTGAGTGGCCTCTGCGCCTCACTGTTCGTGCCGGCCGCACAGGCCACCGAGTCCACGACACTTGACGGCGCAGCACACTCGACCACCGTCACCCTCGTGACCGGTGACCGAATCACCGTGACCACGACCGCCGACGGCAAGAAGTCCTACGTGGCCGAACCCGCCGCGGGCTCTGCTCCGGGCACAATCCTGACCCGCACCGACATCGAAGGCGACACGTACTTCTACCCCAGTGACGTGATCGGCAAGGTCGGCGGCGTTCTGGACCCAAGGCTGTTCAATGTCACGGAGTTGGTGCGCGACGGCTACGACGACGCTCACCGAGGCTCGCTGCCCCTGATCGTCCAGCACTCCGGGGACACACGACCCGCCGCACTGGCCAAGGACGGACCGCTGCCGGCGAAGCGCACCTTCCACTCGATCCACGCAAGCACCGTGACACTCGACAAGGACGACACGGACACGGTCGGCGACGCACTCGACGGATCCGGCGCAGCCCTGAAGGGCGTGCGGCGCATCTGGCTCGACGGCCGGGTGAAGGCCGACGCTCTCGACCGGAACCTGACGCAGATAGGCGCCGACACCGCTTGGCAGTCGGGACGTACGGGCACCGGCGTGAAGGTCGCCGTCCTCGACACCGGAGTCGACGGGACACATCCGGACCTCGCGGGACGCGTCTTGGAGACCAAGGACTTCTCCGGGTCGGGCAACACCCTCGACAAGGTGGGCCACGGCACCCACGTCGCCGCGACCGTCGCGGGCAGCGGATCCGGGGCGCCCGGCCTGCGCAAGGGCGTCGCGCCCGACACGGGCCTGGTCGTCGGCAAGGTGCTCGGCGACGACGGCTCCGGCTCCGACTCCCAGGTGATCGCGGGAATGGAGTGGGCGGTCGCGCAAGGTGCGAGAGTTGTCAACATGTCGCTGGGCAGCGGCCCGAGCAACGGCAAGGACGCGGTGACGACCGCCCTCGAGTCGCTCACCACCTCGTCCAATACCCTGTTCGTGGTCTCGGCGGGCAACAACGGTCCTGGCATAGGAACGGTGTCGGCCCCCTCGATCGCGCCGCACGCCCTGTCCGTCGCCGCGGTCGACTTCGCGGGCGGCACCGCCTCGTTCTCCAGCCGCGGCCCAGCCGCCAACGGCACGGTGAAGCCGGAGATCGCCGCCCCCGGCGTGAACATCGTGGCGGCTCGCGCCACCGGCACGAACATCGGCACCGTTCAGCCGGACCCGAACTACACGGCCCTGTCCGGTACGTCGATGGCGGCGCCGCACGTCACGGGCGCAGCCGCTCTGCTGGCCCAGGAACACCCCGACTGGTCGCCGGACCGGCTCAAGCACACGCTGATGGGCACGGCGAAGCAGCCGTCCGCCACGCAGTCCATGTATGACGTGGGCAGCGGTGTGGTCGACGTCCCGGCCGCGCTCAAGCAGACCGTCGTCGCCGACACCGGCGCGGTCGATTTCGGCCGGCTCGACTCCTCGGACGGCACCGCGACACGCACGGTCAAGCTCACCAACACCGGTTCTGAATCCGTCCGGTTGGACCTCTCCGGCACATTGGCGACCGCGGGGTCCACCACACCCGAAGGCCTGCTGAAGCTGTCCGCCTCGACGCTGACCCTGGCGGCAGGTGCCTCCGAGGACGTCACGCTCGACGTCTCCGCGGGCGGCACACCGACCGGCACCTACAGCGGCGCCCTCACCGCAAAGCCGGCGGGCGGCGGTCAGGCGCTGCGCATCCCGCTGCTGCTCGACCGCGCGCAGAGCATCACGGTCAAGGTCCTGAACCGCGACGGCAATCCGACGCCCGCCCAGGTCTCCCTGCTCAACGCCGACAACGGCACCGGTGGCAGCGTCACGATCGGAAACGGCGGCAGCCTCGCGCTGCGCATCCCGGACGGCGATTACCTGGGCCTGGCCACCGTGTCGATGAAGGTGAACGGAACTCCCGCCGTCGCCGTGATCAGTGCCGATCTGCACGCGGGGGACAAGGAGATCGTCTTCGACGCCCGCACCGCCCACCGGTGGACCGCGTCGGTCTCGGGGCGCGACACCCGCACCGAGTTCATGACCGGCAACATCAAGCGCACCACCGCGAACGGCACCTACTCGGTGACACACAGCATGCTCGCGGGCGGTGCCTACGGTCCCTTCGGACGCGATGCTCTGTGGATCTCGCCCACCACCGGATCCCACCTCGGCAAGATCACGTTCAGTGAGCACTGGCGGCTCGCCGATGCCGGGAGCGACCAGTACAAGGGAGACAGCTCGGCCCTGTACGACCTCGCCTTCGGGCAGCGGCAGGTGCCGGACGACCCCGAGCACCGGCTCACCGCGGACGACGTCGACCGGCTCGCCAAGGTGCGCACCACGTACCGGGGACTCAACGAGGAGTACCGCTACCAGGAGGGGAGCACCGTCTATGCGCCGACCATGACGGGTCTGAACGTTTCCTCGCCCTCGTACCTGAGCGTCCCGCGCGCCCGCACGGAGTACATCACCGCGAAGGACACCACGTGGCTGCGCTTCGGCTACCGCAACCGTTCCGGCATCTCGATGCGTTATCCGCCGCGCCAGTTCACGTACGAGCCGGGCACGCACACCCAGCACACCTGGTACACGGGTCCGTTCGCGGCCGGCGTGGCCGGGCAGATCACCGGAACCACCCTCCAACTCAAGGTCGACGACTTTGTCGCGCCCGACGGCGCGGTGAGCGACTACGGGGACTTCGGCTCGCCGCAGAAGTGGACGTCGTCGACCCGGCTGACCCGGAACGGAACCGTGATCGCGGACCGGGGAACGGTCATCACCGCGACGCTGCCGGACACGGGCCGGGCCTCGTACCAGCTGCGCCGGACCTTCAGCGCGGGCGACGCCTTCCCGATGGGCGGTGAGGCGACTGCCACGTGGGGCTTCACCGCGGGTGGTGACGGCGAAGCGACCACGCCGGTACACCTGCTCAACGCCTCCGTGGACGCTCCGCTGGACAACCTCAACCGGGCCCGGGCCGACCGGCCCCTGTCGGTCGACGCCGCGGTCTCGGGCACTGTCGGTGGGCTGCGTCCGGTGCAGGCCTGGGTGACCTCGGACGGTGGCACGCACTGGACGAAGGTGTCCGCTCACCGTGCCTCCAACGGGCACTACCGCTTCACGGCGCCGCGATCCGCCCTCGTGTCCGGTGGATTCCTCGGCGTGCGGGTGAGCGCCGAGGACGAGGCGGGCAATACCGTCGACATGGTGCTGCCGCGCGCGATCCCCGTGGTGTGAGTGAGTTCGACCCGGCGGACTGCACGCCCGCCGGGTCGAACTCCGCGGTGCCCCATCGGCAGCCTCACCGCACAACTCTGCTACCGGGCTCGCAGTGGCCGGCTCGTCCGCACGGCACCGAACACCTACAAGCTCAGCCTCCCCGATGCCGCCATCGGGCCCTCAATTTCGTGGCACTGGTTGAGATACGGCATCTGACACACCGTCACTGGTCACGAGAGGCTGGTGGGGCACGGTGCCGTCAGGTTCACCGACTCGCCTGGACCGAGCAGGGCCGCGTGCCGGCCGGCCAGGCATGCGGCGGGGGGACCGGCGGCTTCGCCGCGTACGTGGGACTCACATTTCCTGCTGCCGAGCCGGGACGGTAATCGCGGTGAGGAGAACACCATGACGTGCCTGCCATGTGCCGTGGAAGTGGTCCAGACGCGTGCCGTCGACGACGGGGCCGGGGACGAGCAGCTTGGCGTGGAAGGTACCGGTGTCCGGGTGGATGGCGATCTCAGCCTGTTCGAAGTCGAGCCACCGACCGGTCAGCGGGTACCAGGTCTTGTACACGCTCTCCTTGGCGCTGAACAGCAGCCGTTCCCAGCAGATGTCCGCGCGCCGCAGAGCCAGGTCGGCGAGCCGGTCACGCTCCTGGGGCAGTGCGATCAGCGGCAGGATGCCGCGATCCGGCAGGACCTCGTTCGGCTCGGCGTCCAGGCCGACCGACGCCACCTCTGTACGGTCGGCCACGGCGGCGGCCCGGTAGCCACGACAGTGAGTCAGGCTGCCCACGACTCCCGTCGGCCACGACGGGGCGCCGTGCGGCCCCTTCAGAATCGGCACCGGGGGATGCCCGAGACGCACGAGTGCCGTGCGCGCGCACGCACGGACGGACGTGAACTCCCGGCGGCGCGCCTCCACCGCGTTCGCGACGAGCGCCTCCTCCCCGGGGAAAAGCTCCTGCTCCGGCGGATCGTGGAAGAGTTCGGCGTGTACGACGGCGGCCGGGAACAGCGCTGGGGCATCGATCACGGGTGCCCCGTACGGCTGGCGCCGTCCAGTACCACGGGCACGTGTCCTGGAGACCCCGGACGAGGCTTCCACTCTCGTGGGTAGCCCAGCGACACCTCCTGGAACGGTACCCCGTCGTGCCAGGTGGTGCGGGGGATGTGCAGGTGCCCGTAGACCACGGCGCGGGCCCGGAAGCGTCGGTGCCAGTCGGCGGTGTGCTCGGTGCCGCACCACAGGGCGAACTCCGGGTAGCGCAGTACCCGGGTGGGTTCGCGGATCAGCGGGTAGTGGTTGACGAGCACTGTGGGCAGGTCGGACGGGAGCGCCGCGAGACGTTCCTCCGTGGCCTTCAGCCGTGCCCGGCACCACTCGGCGCGTCCGAGGTAGGGATCGGGATGCAGGAGGAACTCGTCGGTGCACACGACGCCCGCGTCGTGTGCGACGGTCAGGGCCTGCTGTTCGGTGGAGGTTCCGTGAGGGCGGAACGTGTAGTCGTAGAGGAGGAACAGGGGAGCCACGGCGACCGGGCCGCCGGGGCCGTCCCAGACGGGGTACGGGTCCTCCGGAGTGAGAACGCCGAGTCGTCGGCACAGTTCGACCAGGTGGTTGTAGCGCTGGACGCCGCGGGCTTGGACAGGGTCCTCGGGCACGGTCCAGAGCTCGTGGTTGCCCGGTGCCCATACGACGGTGGAAAACCGGTCGCGCAGCAGGCTCAGGGTGTTCTCGATGTCCGTCGACAGCTCTCCGACGTCCCCGGCTATCAGTAGCCAGTCGCAGTCCGACTCCGGCCGGAGCCGCTCGACGAACTCGCGGTTCTCCGGATGCCGGACATGCAGATCGCTGATCGCGAGCAACGACATCCTGACCTGCCTCCCCGCGACATTGTGACCTCTGCCCGGACCCTATGCGGGCTGCCCGGGCGCGGAAACCCCTGACTCGCCGTGGGGTTCCCCGG
The DNA here is from genome assembly GCF_042802415.1 of Streptomyces sp. NPDC057486. Taxonomy (NCBI): domain Bacteria; kingdom Bacillati; phylum Actinomycetota; class Actinomycetes; order Kitasatosporales; family Streptomycetaceae; genus Streptomyces; species Streptomyces sp. NPDC057486. Next base: position 29,270 of record NZ_JBHVEE010000104.1, read on the forward strand.
CCGTGCAGGGAGTACCGGTGACCCGCCGCGCGGGGGCCGGTTAGGGGAAGCTAGGGGTTAATCCGTGCAATGCGCGCTCGTACGCTCTCGGACAGACCGCGATGCGATCTGGATCCGAGCGTAAGGAGAGTGCCGTGGACCCCCTTTCGCTGCTCGTGGGTGCCGGTATCGCCGTGACCGGCTTCCTGGCCGGCCGGTTCGGAGGGCGTCGGCGCACCGCGGAGCGGCCTGAGCTGCCGGAACCGGTCTGCACCTGCGGCCACGGGCTCGCCTACCACGACCAAGAGAGCCAGGCGTGTCACGGCCTGGTCAAGACCCCGGTGGAGTTCGACAAGGTGTACGGCGCAGTGGACTTCGAGATGAGGCAGTGCACCTGTCGCCGCTACGTCGGGCCGGTGGCGCTGGAGACGTTCTACGCCCCCGAGATCACCGACTGACCGCGGGCACTCCATGCGTGTACTCTTCACGGTCTTCGCGGCCAAGACACATCTGTACAACCTGGTGCCGATGGCCTGGGCCCTGCGCTCGGCCGGCCACCAGGTCTGCATCGCCAGCCAGCCGGACCTCATGGACGCCGTGCGCGGCAGCGGCCTGACCGGTCTGCCGGTAGGTGACGAGCTGCGGATGGGAGGCGGGTCCCGGGGACCGACCGCGCAGACCTTCCAGGGCGTGAGCGGCGACATGGTCTGGGCGGACCCGGAGGACCTGGGCTGGGAGAAGGCGCTCGGCGCGTTCACCGTCGGCTGCTCGGTGCAGTACGAGTACTTCGCGGGCGGCGCGATGCTGGACGAACTCGTCGAGTTTGCCCGGGACTGGCAGCCGGACCTGGTGATCTGGGACGCGCTGACGTTCGCCGGCGCGATCGCGGCCCGTGCCTGCGGGGCGGCCCACGCCCGGATGCTGTTCGGCCTGGACTACGTCTCGCGCACCTACCAACGCTACCGGGAACTGCTGCTCCGGCAGCCGCCCGAGCGGCGCGACGACCCGGTCTCGGACTGGCTGCGCGGCCGACTGGACCGCTACGGCCTGGACTTCGTGGAACCCGACGCCCTGGAGCTGATGACGGGGCAGTGGTCGATCGACCCGACGCCGCCGGGGATGCAGTTCCCGCTCGGTCTGCGGTACGTGCCGGTGCGCCAGGTCCCGTACAACGGGCCGGCCTCCGTGCCCGACTGGATCCACGAGCGGCGGACGCGCCCGCGGGTCGCCCTCTCCCTCGGCATGTCGGGCCGTGATCTGATGGGCGGCGACACGATCTCCGTGGAACAGCTGCTCGCCGGGCTGGCGGACTTCGACATCGAACTCGTGGCCACCCTGAGCGCGGTGCAGCTGGCCTCGGTGTCCGCGCTCCCCGACCATGTGCGCGCCGTGGAGTTCGTCCCGTTGAACGAGCTGCTCCCCACCTGCGCCGCCGTCATCCACCACGGAGGCTTCGGGACGGTCGTCAACGTCCTGACGCACGGGGTGCCGAACCTGACCGTCCCGGCCCCCTGGTGGGACGAGGCCGACCTCGGGCGGCACATCGCCGAACGCGGCGCGGGCCTCGTCGTCGCGCCGGAGGCGCTCGGTCCCGAGACCCTCAGGACCGGGCTGGCCCGGCTGCTGAACGAACCGTCCTTTGCCGAGGGTGCCGCACGGGTGCGCGACGAACTGCTCGCCGTGCCCAGCCCTCATGACCTCGTGCCGACCATCGAGGCGCTGACCGCCGAGCACCGGACCAGGCGATGAGCCGGGTCCGTCGTCGGCGTGCCGGTGCCGCCCAACGGAGACCCGGATGCGCGTCCTGTTCACCGTCTTCGCCGCCAAGCCCCACTTCTACAACCTGGTGCCGATGGCCTGGGCCCTGCGGGCCGCGGGGCACGAGGTGCGTGTCGCCAGCCAGCCGGACCTGATGGAGGCCGTCACCCGGACCGGCCTCACCGGGGTGCCGGTCGGTGACGAGCTGAACCTGTCGAACTCCTTTGCCACCGGGGGCTCCCGAGGCGCCGAGGGGAGCGGCGCGACGTGGCAGCGGCTGAGCGGGGTCACCGAAACCCGTGCGGAGAAGCTGACTTGGGACTACGTCCTCGGCACCTTCACCATCGGCTGTTCCATGGAGTACGAGCACATGGCCGACCGGACGATGCTGGACGACCTGGTCCACTTCGCCCGGAGCTGGCAGCCGGACCTGGTGGTCTGGGACGCCCTCACCCTGGTGGGGCCGATCGCGGCCCGGGCGTGCGGGGCGGCGCACGCGCGGATGCTGTTCGGCCTGGACTACGCCTCCCGGATGTGGGGCACCTACCGGAGGTTCCTGGCCGAGCAGCCGCCCGAGCGGCGTGACGACCCGGTGGCGGACTGGCTCACCGGCAGGCTGTCGCGTTACGGGCTGGCCCACGAGCCGGACCTGGCCACGGAGATGATGACCGGACAGTGGACCATCGACCCGACCCCGTCGTGGATGCAGCTTCCCCTGGAGGTGCCCCGGACGCCGGTGCGGTACGTGCCGTTCAACGGTCCCACTGCGGTGCCGGACTGGGTGCTCGAGAAGCCCTCCCGGCCGCGGGTCTGCCTGTCGCTCGGCATGTCGGGGCGCGAGCTGCTGGGTGGGGACAAGGTCTCGGTTGCCGGGGGTGCGTCGACCGAGGTGTCCTTCCACGAACTGCTCGTCACCCTGGCCGGACTCGACATCGAACTCGTCGCGACCCTGAGCGCGGACCAGCTTGCCGCGCTCCCAGCCCTGCCGGACAACGTACGCACCGTGGAGTTCGTGCCGCTCAACGAGTTGCTTCCCAGCTGCGCGGCGATCATCCACCACGGCGGGTTCGGCACCGTGGGCAACGTCCTCGCCCACGGGGTGCCGAACCTGACCATTCCCGCGCCGTGGTGGGACGAGGCCGATCTGGGGAGGTGCATCGCGGCGCGCGGGGCAGGGCTGTTCCTCGACCCGGAGGAGGTGACACCAGAGGCGCTGCGGGACGGTCTGCGGCGGCTGCTGGAGGAGCCCTCCTTCCTCACCGGGGCCCGGCAAGTCCGGGAGGAGCTGCTGGCTACGCCGAGTCCCGCTGAGGTCGTGCGGGAGGTGGAGGAGCTGACTCGGCGTCACCGGCCTTGACGCGTGCGTTCCTCCAGGTAGTCCTCGACGCCGTCGAGCAGTCGGCGCAGTGCGAAGGTGAAACCGTGCGTGTCGCTGCCGGAAGCGTCGCCGGCCTGGAAGGCGCCCGTCGCGACGATGGCCGAGAGCGTCGGGAAGCGCTCGGGGTCCAGCAGGCGCTCCAGGGTCTGGGCGTACTCCGAGTTCATGTCCTGCTGGTCGACCCCGCTGGCCGCGGCGGCGTGCGCGACGTCCGAGGTGAGCCGGGCCAGGCCGGCGACGGCCCCGTTGAGGAAGAGGCTGATGGAGAGCATCTCGTTGTGGGTCAGACCGGTGTCGCGCAGCGAATGCAGCGAAGCCTCGAGCCAGGCGAGCTGGTTGGGGCCGACGGGCGGTCCGCTCACCTGGACCTGGAGCATCCAGGGGTGCTGCTGGTAGCGCTCCCACAGGGCCGACATCCACATCTCGATGCGCTCGCGCCAGTTCGCCGCCCCCGACAGGTCGGGAGGCGAGCTCGCGGCGGCGTCCATCATCACGTCGATCAGCTGGCTCTTGCCCGGGAAGTAGCGGTAGAGCGACATGGTCGTGAAGTCGAGCATGCCGGCGACGCGCTGCATCGACAGGGCCTCCAGCCCCTCGGCGTCGGCGAGCTCTATCGCGGCTCCCACGATCCGCTCTGTGCTGAGACCGGGCCGGGCGTTCCGCTGCGGCTTGTTCCGGTCCCCCCACAAGAGATCGATGCTGCTGCGTGATTTTCCGTTGGAATCGCGTGTGGTCGCCATTGCTCCCCCTGTCTGGGTGACGTCTCAGTCGGTGTGTGTGTATGCTATAAACACGCAGTGTGCGACGTAATCAGTTGTTGTCCGGCGAGGCTTGGAGGCGCACGTGGGCAACGGTTATGCCATTGAGATCGAAGAGCTTCGTAAAGATTTCGGGGATGTGAAGGTACTCAATGGTATCGATCTCAGGGTGGAACGCGGCAGCATGGTCGCGCTCCTCGGTCCGAACGGCGCGGGCAAGACCACGCTGCTAAAGATCCTGGCCACGCTGACCGGTGCCAGTTCCGGGTCCGCGAGCGTGAACGGCTACGACGTGACCAGGCAGGCGGACGGAGTGCGCCGGTCCATCGGCCTCGTCAACCAGTTCATGGCGTTGGACTACGTGCACACGGGCCGGGAGAACCTGGTCATGCTGGGGCGGCTCCAGCGCCTCGGCATGGCCGCGGCCCGGAATCGCGCCGCCGAACTGCTGGAGCAGTTCGACTTGGTGGAGGCCGCCGACCGGCCGGTCACCACGTACTCGGGCGGCATGCGGCGCCGGCTCGACCTGGCCATCAGTCTGATCACCGCTCCGCCGGTGCTGTTCCTGGACGAGCCGACCGTCGGCCTGGACCCGCGCAGCCGCATCGGCATGTGGGACGCCATCAAGGGCCTGTTGGCGAGCGGGTCCACCATCTTCCTCACCACGCAGTACCTGGAGGAGGCGGACCAGCTCGCGGATCGGGTGGCGGTCCTCGACCAGGGCCGGATCATCGCCCAGGGCACCGCGCAGGAGCTCAAGGACCGGGTCGGCAGCGAGCGCATGGAAGTCGCGTTCCCGACCGCCGGGGACTTCTCGGCCGCGCGCAGCTCCGTCGGCGAGGAGAGAGTCGGCTGGAATATCGATGAGATGAAGGCCAGCATCGCGGTGGACGATGTCGCATATCTGGTCGGAAAACTCGGTGAAATCGAACGGAGTGGAGCCCGAATAGGCTCTCTCGCGCTCATTAAGCCGTCGCTCGACGACGTATTCATGCAACTCACGCAGAAGACCGAGGGTCGCGAATCGGAAAGGGCGGGACAGAAGTGACCGTCATGTCTCAGGGCGCGGCCCGCGTCCCCCAGGCCGGAGGGTCGAAGATCTACTGGGCGATCAACGACGCCCGGGTCCTGACCGGACGCTACGTCAACCACATCCTGCGCCAGCCCGACGAGATCGTCACCTCGGTGATGATCCCCACCGTCATGCTGCTGCTGTTCCGCTACATGCTGGGCGGGGCGGTCGACGTGGGGTCGACCACGTACGTGAACTTCCTGATGCCGGGCGTCCTCACCATCGGGGTCACTCTTATCGCGGTGTCCACCACGACCGGGGTCTTCCTGGACATGCAGGAGGGCTTCGTCGACCGGTTCCGGTCCATGTCGGTGCTGTCCGTCGCGGTCATCATCGGTCATGTCGTGGCAGGAGCGCTCCGCGCCGTCATCGGCCTCACGGTGCTGGTCGGCGTCGGGTTCCTGGTCGGGTTCCGGCCGTCGGCCAACCTGTTCCAGTGGCTGGGCGCCGTGCTGGTCCTGCTGCTGTTCGCCTTCGCCGTCGCCTGGGTCTCCGCCCTGCTGGGACAGGTCGCCAAGAGCACCGCCGGCGCCAGCGGCCTGGCCCTCATCATCACGTTCATGCCCTACGCGAGCAACCTGTTCGCGCCGACCGAGACGATCGCCCCGGGCCTCCGCGCCTTCGTGGAGCACCAGCCGGTCACCGCGGTCATCGACACGCTGCGCGCGCTGTTCCTCGACCAGCCGCTGGGGAACTCTCTGTGGCTCGCGCTGCTGTGGTGGGGCGGCATCACCCTCGTGGCCATCCCGCTCTCCGCCCGGCTCTTCCGTCGGCGCTTCTCCTGAGGCACGGAGAGGAGACGCTGTGCACCCTGACCCCGCCCTCACCCCGGTGACGGAGGAGATCACCGCCTTCGACCTCCCTGTGACCGGGCGGCTGCCCGCCGAACTCGACGGGAGGTACCTGCGGATCGGACCGAACGCCCTGGGGCTGGAGGACGCCGCCGCACACCACTGGATGCGGAGCGAGGGGATGGTGCACGGCGTCAGGCTGCGCGACGGCCGTGCCGAGTGGTACCGCAACCGCTGGGTCCGCTCGGACGAGGTCCGCAGACGGCTGGGAGAGCCGGAACTCGGTGTCAGGCCCAACAGCGGGCGCCGACTTCTCCTGCAACACGCACGTGATCGGGCACGGCGGTCGCACCCTCACCCTCACCGAGGGCGGTGCGGCCCCGCAGGAACTCTCCTACGAGCTGGACAGCATCGGACCGTGCTCGCTCGGCGCGACCCGGCCGGGTTTCACGATCCCCGCACACACCAAGCGCGATCCGCGCACCGGAGAACTGCACAGCATCTCGTACGTGGCGGGTTTCGACTTCGTACGGCACACCGTGCTGGACGCGGCCGGCGAAGTGACGCACGTCCAGGACATCGAGATGGGCGGCAGTGTGATGATGCACGACTTCGCGCTGACCGAGCGCCACGTCGTCGTCTACGACTCGCCGGTCACCTTCCGCCCCGAGGCCCTGCAGGCGGGCGCCGGTGTTCCCTTCGCCTGGGACGACCGGCGGCCCGCCCGGGTCGGCCTGCTGCCGCGGACCGGCGGGGACGTCCGGTGGACGGAGGTGGGCCCGTGCTTCGCCTCCCACACATTGAACGCCTACGACGACGGGCCGTACGTCGTCGTCGAACTGGTCACCCTCCCGGAGCGATTCGACTTCGGGACGCTGACCGCCGACCGCTACGGGGTCCTGGACCGCTGGACCATCGATCCGGTGGCCGGCACGGTGCGCGAGGAGCGGATCGACGACCGCCCCCAGGAGTTCCCCCGGGTGAGCGAGTCCTTCGTCTCCCGGCGCCACCGCTACGGATACGCGGCCGCCACCGCGGCCATGTACCGGGCCTACGTGCCGCTCGACGGGCCGCTGCCCGACGCGGCGTTCGACAACGCGCTGATCAAGCACGACCTTCTGCGCGGCTCCTGCGAGATCCACCGGTTCGCGCCGGACGCCGCCGTGGGGGAGGCCGTGTTCGTGCCGTCCGAGTCCCCCGCGGCGGAGGACGACGGGTACGTCCTGGCGTACGCGCACGACCCGGTCCGCGGCGCCGCCGACCTGGTGGTGCTGTCCGCTCAGGACTTCACCGCCGAGCCGCTCGCGCGCGTCCACCTGCCGCGCAGGGTCCCCCTCGGGCTGCACGGCAACTGGCTGCCGGGCTGAGCGGTCCGTCCCGGCGGCGGTCCCCCTGCGC
>NZ_JBHVEE010000105.1:0-35644 GCF_042802415.1 Streptomyces sp. NPDC057486
GTCCGGGCGTCGCGCGGGAGGCGGCCCTTCGACCGCTCAGGCGCCCAGTGCCGCCGAGACCACGGCCCTGGCCTCGTCCTGCACCTGGTCGAGGTGATCGGACCCGAGGAACGACTCCGCGTAGATCTTGTAGACGTCCTCGGTTCCCGAGGGGCGGGCGGCGAACCAGGCGTTCTCCGTGGTCACCTTGATGCCGCCGATCGGTGCGCCGTTGCCGGGAGCGGAGGTGAGCACCGCCGTCACCGGTTCGCCGGCCAGTGTGTCGGCCGTGACCTGCTCCGGCGAGAGCTTGGCGAGCACCGCTTTCTGCTCACGGTTCGCGGGGGCATCGATGCGGGCGTACGCGGGCTCGCCGAAGCGGGCGGTGAGCCCGGCATAGTGCTCGGACGGCGACTCCCCGGTCACCGCGAGGATCTCCGAGGCGAGCAGCGCCAGAATGATGCCGTCCTTGTCGGTCGTCCACACCGATCCGTCACGGCGCAGGAACGACGCGCCGGCGGACTCCTCGCCGCCGAATCCGAGCGACCCGTCGACCAGACCGTCCACGAACCACTTGAAGCCGACCGGCACCTCGACCAGCTGCCGTCCGAGATCGGCGGCGACCCGGTCGATCATCCCCGACGAGACCAGGGTCTTGCCGACGCCCGCCGCGTCAGGCCACTGATCACGGTGTGCGTACAGGTAGTGGATGGCGACGGCCAGATAGTGGTTCGGGTTCATCAGCCCGCCGTCGGGGGTCACAATGCCGTGCCGGTCCGCATCGGCGTCGTTCCCCGTCGCGATCCGATACCGGTCCCGTTGACCGATCAGCGACGCCATCGCGTACGGCGAGGAGCAGTCCATCCGGATCCTGCCGTCCCAGTCCAGCGTCATGAACCGCCAGGTGGGGTCGGTCAGCGGATTGACGACGGTCAGATCGAGCCGGTGCTGCTCGGCGATACGTCCCCAGTACGCGACCGACGCGCCGCCCAGAGGGTCCGCGCCGATCCGCACCCCGGCCGCGCGGATCGCGTCGAGGTCGAGCACGGACGGCAGGTCCGAGACATAGGTGCCGAGGAAGTCGTACGTGGAGGTGGTCGGCGCCGCCAGCGCGCGGACGTACGGCAGCCTCCGTACGTCCTTCATGCCGGCCGCGATGATCTCGTTGGCCCGCTCCTGGATCCAGCCGGTCGCCTCGGACCCGGCCGGGCCGCCGTTCGGTGGATTGTACTTGAATCCGCCGTCGCCCGGCGGGTTGTGCGACGGAGTGACCACCACGCCGTCGGCAAGACCCGAGGTACGGCCCCGGTTGTGGGTGAGGATGGCGTGCGACACCGCCGGGGTGGGGGTGTAGCCGTCGGCGGAGTCGATCAGCACAGTCACGTCATTGGCCGCGAACACCTCGATCGCGGTGACCCGTGCGGGCTCGGACAGCGCGTGGGTGTCGGATCCGAGGAACAGCGGGCCGTCCGTGCCCTGCTGCGCCCGGTACTCGCTGATGGCCTGACTGGTCGCGGCGATGTGGTCCTCGTTGAACGCCGTGGCCGTCGACGTCCCGCGGTGACCCGAGGTGCCGAACGCCACCCGCTGGTCCGGCTCGGCCGGATCGGGATGCAACGTGTAATACGCCGTCACCAGCCGGGCCACATCGGTCAGGTCCTCCGGACGTGCCTGCTGTCCGGCTCGTTCGTGCGGCATCTGCCCACTCCTCGGTATCGGTCGGTCCTTGCGATCTGCCCGCCGGATCAGTTTCCCCGGTGGCCGATGTGGACCGGTGGCTGCCCCGCCGTACGCACCGCCACGGCGGCGGCGTACCCGGCGGGGACCAGCACGTCGGTGACGGTCCAGCCCGGGGGACCGGGCTCCGGCACGGGCCCGGTGCCCAGATGGTCCAGCGAGAGCTCGCGTGCGAGCCCGATCCCTTCGCCCTTCAGATACGCCTCTTTGCGGGTCCACGCCCGGGCGAAGGCGACGGGCCTTTCCTCCGCGCGGAGTTCCGCCAACTCCCGTACCTCCGCCGGATGCAGCATCGCCCCGACGTCCGAGGCGGCCCTGCCGGTCGGTACGACCTCCACGTCCACCCCGACCGGTGCGGCGGCGAACGCCAGCAGCGACAGGTCCCGGCTGTGCGACAGGGAGAAATGCACCCCGCCGTCGGTCGCCGGACGGCCGTGCGGACCGCCGCAGGACGGGCACGGCTCACGGACCAGCCGCACCTCGCGCGGTTCGACGCCCAGCCGGGCCCCGAGCAGTATCCGCAGCGCCACATGGGCCGCGACATAGCAGCGCCGGTCGGCCGGAGCGACGAATCTCCCGGCACGCCGCTGTTCCCCGGCGTCGAGAATTCCGGGCGCGAGCCGCTCGGCCGGATCACCGTGCCGCACCGCGTCCACGATCCACAGAGCAGGTGTTCCGGCAGGCCAGGCGGGCAGCATGCCCCGGGCGCCGTCCACCGGGTCGAACTCGATGGGCTGATGCACCGGTCGGATCATCTCCAATCACTGGCGAACGCCGTGAGGGAGCGTCATCGGCGCGTGGAGCAGCGCCAATTCTATGGAGACCCCGACAGGGCCCGGCATAGATTCGTCCACGATGTGAGCAGCTCGTCGCGCCGGGGAGGCGCGACGAGCGCTGATGCGACAGGGAGAGACGAGATGACACCCAACCAATCCGCGCCGGCCGACCCCGTACTGCTGCGGAGGGCCACGGCCGCGGACGCGACCCCCCTCACCGGGGTCTTTCTCGCGTCCCGCGCCCGGTTCATGCCGTATCTCCCGAAGGTCCACAGCGATGAGGACACACTCGCCTGGATGACGCACGTCGTCCTGCCCGAAACGGAGGTCTGGGTCGCCGAGGCGGGGAGCGGTGAGGTGCTGGGCTTCGCCGCCGTCGACGGCACCGAGCTCGAACACCTCTATCTGCGGCCCGACGTACGGCGCCGCGGCATCGGCTCGCTGCTTCTGGCGAAGGCCCGCGAGATCTCCCCGGCGGAGCTCACCCTGCACGTCTTCCAGCGCAACACCGAGGCTCGGGCCTTCTACGAGCGGCATCGGTTCGCCGCCGTCGACTTCAACGACGGCAGCCGCAACGAGGAGAAGGAACCCGACGTCATGTACCGGTGGGTCGCACAGGGCTGACCGACCGGCCCGGCGGCCACGTCCCGCATGCACCGGCTCGTTCGCGTGTGGACGCGACCTGTTGCGCTGTCCGGATGATCACGCTCAAGGCGGCGGTGGGCCCCGGACGAAGGACAGGTGTCCGCTCTTGTTCGCGCTCGATCCAGGCATTCCGGGAGTCATGCATGCGTTTGCGTACACGATGGGCGTCGGTCGCCCTGCTGCTGCTCGTACCGCTGATCAGCAGTGCTTACGCCGCCGCCGCCGATCCGGGTGACGGCGGCGTCGTGGTGGAACGTTCTGCGCGGGCCGTTCCGGGGCAGTACATCGTCACCCTCCGGCCCGAGTACTCGGCGACCTCCGCCGTGGAGCAGCTCGGCGTGAAGCCTCTCTTCACGTACAACAGTGTGCTGCGCGGTTTCGCCGCCGTGCTCAGCCCCGCTCAGCTGGCCACGGTCCGTTCGTCACCCGATGTGGCGGCGGTCGAGGAGAACTCCGTGGTCACGGTGAGCGAGCCGCCCGCCGCGTCCGCCGCCATGCCGTCGCGTTCCGCGGTCACGGCGGCGAGTTGGGGACTGGACCGGATCGACCAGCGGAGGCTTCCGCTCGACCACGAGTACAACGTGACGGGCACCGGCAGCGGCGTCACGGCGTACGTCGTCGACACCGGAATCGAGACCCGGAACAGTGAGTTCGGGGGACGCGCAGTCGTCGGATTCGATGCCGTCGGCGATGGTCGCGCCGGTCAGGACTGCCATGGCCACGGCACGCATGTGGCGGGCACGATCGGCGGTGCCACCTATGGAGTCGCCCGATCGGTGTCCCTCGTCGCCGTGCGCGTTCTCAACTGCACGGGGAGTGGGACCGCGGCCGGGCTCCTGGCCGGATTCGACTGGGTGGCCGGGCACGCCAAGCAGCCGGCGGTCCTGAACGCCTCCCTCGGCGGTCCCGGGTCCGCGGCGGTCGACGACGCCGTCAACGCCATTGCGGCCCGGGGGACCGTACCCGTTGTCGCGGCGGGGAACAGTTCGGTGGACGCCTGCACCGTCTCCCCAGCCCGTGCGGCACAAGTGGTCACGGTCGCGGCCAGCGACGGTCAGGACCGGCAGACCGGCTTCAGCAACTACGGCCGCTGTGTGGAGATGTACGCCCCCGGCTCGGCGATCGTCTCGGCCAAGCTCGGCGGTGGTTCCGTGGCCATGAGCGGAACCTCGATGGCCAGCCCCCATGTTGCCGGGGTCGCCGCTCTCTACAAGCAGTCGAGGCCGACGGCCACGCCGAACGACCTCACTGGCTGGCTCGTCGACCAGTCGACCAAGAACGTCCTGTCGTCCCTGGGCGCGGGTTCGCCGAACCGGCTCCTCTACACCGCGGGGCTCTGATCCCGATCCGCTGAAGCAGTCCGACCGGCGGGGTCCGCATTCGCGGGCCCCGCCTACTGCTGTGCGGTGCACAGTCCTTTCGCTATCCCGTACATCCATTGCGCCATGTGCGACGTCATCTGTCGATCTGTGTGGTGCGCTCCGGTGCCGGGCGAGTTGTGAGTCTGCCGGGTACGGCGGCTGCAGGCGCCCTCCCTGACGGACGAGGGGCGCCGTTCACTAGGCAGGGTTGCGCTTCGGGCTGTGTACAGCCGTCGATGCGCACACTGCGTGCGTTCCACTGTCAATCATTTACGAAATCTGCGCGAGATATTGCGCTGCCATGGGGGCGGTGGTTGAGTGTGCCGCGCCCCGGCAGAGAGCCGGCCGCGGGCCTTCCGTGCTCATGCCCGAAGGGGACCAACGATGAGAAGTGCTGGGTTCCGCCGTCATCGCCGTACACGCCGCACCTCCGCGGCCGCCCTCGTCACCGCCCTCACCCTGACCGCCCTCGCCTCCTGCGGTACGAGCAGCAGCGGCAACGACAACGGCGGTGGTTCCGGAGGCGGTTCGTCCGACCCGTCGGCTCCCCTGGACCCGAAGACGAAGGTGACGCTCTCGATCGACTGCATGCCACCGGCCGCGAAAGCGGCGGAGCTGCGGGAGTGGAACGAGGACATCAAGACGTTCAACAAGGAGTACCCGAACGTCACGATCCACGGAAAGTCCACCCCCGGACAGTGCCTGGAGCCGCCGCGCTTCACCGCCATGCTCAAGGCGAAGTCGCAGCCCGACATCTTCTACGCGTACTTCACCGACCTGGAACAGGTGCTGGACAACGACGGGGCGGCGGACATCTCCGCCTACGTCAACAACAGGACGGTCCCCGCACTCAAGGACATCCAGCCGCAGGTGCTCGACGTGGCACGCAAGGACGGCAAGCTGTACGCCCTGCCGACCAGCAACTACACCATGGGCCTGATGATCAACCGGAAGCTGTTCACGCAGGCCGGTCTCGACCCGGACAAGCCGCCGGCCACCTGGGGCGAGGTCAGGGCGGCCGCCAAGAAGATCGCCGCACTCGGCAAGGGCATCGCCGGCTACGGCGAGTACAGCGCGGGCAACACCGGCGGCTGGCACTTCACCGCCACCCAGTACTCCCTCGGCGGCGACGTGGTCGACTCCACCGGAAAAAAGGCCGCCTTCAACGACGTCACGGGCAAACAGGTCCTGCAACAGCTGCACGACATGCGCTGGGAGGACAACAGCATGGGCCAGACCCAGCTGCTGAAGTGGGGGGATCTGCAGAAGCAGATAGCCAGCGACAAGCTCGGCATGTTCCTTGCCGCACCCGACGACATCACGTACATGGTCCAGCAACTCGGCGCCAGGTACGAGAACTTCGGCATGGGGCCGATCCCCGGTGCCCAGGGAACCCTCTTCGGCGGCAACAACTACATGATCAAGAAGGGTAGTTCGCCGGACCGGATCAAGGCCGCCGTCGCCTGGCTCAACTTCAAGAACCTCACGCAGGGCAAGGGCCAGTTCGACTGGGCCCGCACCAAGGCCGACCAGCTGCCCGTCGGACTGCCGCAGCCGAACTTCTTCCTCGGAGCCACCAAGGCGAAGGACGACGCGGAGCGCGTCGCCAACGCCACCATGCCGGTCGAGAACTTCAAGACCTTCATGGACAACCCGGTCACGGGCAAGGCCGAGCCGCCGAAGGCCCAGGAGATCTACAAGATCCTCGACAACGCCATGTCCGGTGTCCTGACCAACAAGAACGCGGACATCGACAAGCTCCTCTCGGACGCCGAGAAGCAGGTCGATCAGGTGCTGGCGAACCAGTGACGGGCGCGCGGGCCGGGTCGTGCGGATCCGGCCCCGCATCCCGGCCCCGTCCATCCGCGGCTGAAGAACACCGGCACCGAGGAGAAACCATGTCGGCCCCCACTCTGTCCACCGGCAAGGCAACCGGGCCACGCCACGGACAACCACGCCCGGCCCGCCCGGACTCCGCCCGTGAGGAGTTCGTACGAGCCCTGCGCCGCAACCTCTCCGCTCACGGCTTCCTGATCGGAGCGGTTCTCTGCTTCTCGTTCTTCTCCTGGTACCCGATGGTCCGGGAGTTCATCCTGGCCTTCCAGAAGAACGAGAACGGCAGGACCACCTGGGCCGGCTGGTCCAATCTCAGCCGCGTGGTCAATGATCCGGCCTTCTGGCAGGCCTGGCGCAACACCCTGCTCTTCACCGGGCTCGCACTGCTCCTCGGCTTCGCCGTCCCCTTCGTCGTCGCCGTCGTACTCAACGAATTCCGGCACGGCCAGGGCTATCTGCGGCTGCTCGTCTACCTGCCGGTCATGCTGCCGCCCGTCGCCTCCGTACTCCTCTTCAAGTACTTCTACGACCCCGGCTACGGACTCTTCAACCGCATCCTGGAGGCCTTCCACCTGCCCGCCCAGCAGTGGCTCCAGTCCACGGACACCGCGATGCTCTCCGTCGTCATCGCAGCCACCTGGATGAACATGGGCGGCGCCACCCTGATCTACCTCGCCGCACTCCAGTCGATCCCCGGCGAACTGTACGAAGCGGCCGAACTCGACGGTGCCGGACTGCTGCGCAAGGTCTGGCACGTCACCGTCCCGCAGACCCGGCTCATCCTCTCGTTGCTCCTGCTGATGCAGATCATCGCGACGATGCAGGTCTTCACGGAACCGTTCCTGCTGACCAACGGCGCCGGCCCCGAAGGTTCCACCACGACCGTCGTCTACCTCATCTACCAGTACGCCTTCAACTTCAACAACTACGGCAGTGCGGCCGCGCTCGGACTCGTCCTGCTCGTCGTCCTCGCGGGCTTCTCCGCCGTGTATGTACGACTCAGCCGCACCAGCGAAGACTAGGCGGGGACCGACCATGGCATCGAACACCTCTGTCTCCCGGCGTCGCGCCCCCGCACGGCGCAGGGCCGAGCGTCGCGCCGCCGCACCGGAAGGCCGGCGGACCCTGATCTCACCGGCCCAGCTCGCCCGGCCACGCGGCAGAGCCGTGTACTGGACCGTCTTCGCCCTGGTGACCGTCCTGTTCACGGTGGTCTTCCTCGGGCCGCTGTACTGGATGGTCACCGGCGGCCTCAAGACCACTCAGGAAGCCGTCCAGAGCCCGCCCACGCTCTTCCCCACCTCCGTCCACACGGAGAACTACTCCCGTGCGTGGACCGTGATGGACCTGTCCCGGCTCCTCTTCAACACCCTCTACTACGCGTTCGGCGCGCTCGCCTGCCAGTTGCTCCTCGACGTCACCGCCGCCTATTCGCTCTCCCGGCTGCGGCCCGTCTTCGGCAAGGTCATCCTGGGCATGATGCTGGCCACGCTGATGATCCCCGCCACCGTCCTCGTCGTACCGCAGTACCTGACGGTCCTCGACATGCCGATCGTGCAGCGCAACCTGATTGACTCGCCCTGGGTGATCTGGCTGCCGTCCGTCACCAATGCCTTCAACATCTTCCTGCTGAAGCGGTTCTTCGACTCGATCCCGCACGAACTCCTGGACGCCGCAGCCATCGACGGGGCATCCCCGCTGCGCACCCTGCGCTCCGTGGTCCTGCCCATCTCCCGGCCCATCCTCGGTGTCGTCTCCATCTTCGCGGTCGTCGGCGTCTGGAAGGACTTCCTCTGGCCGATGCTCACCTTGCCCGATCCGGCCGGACAGACCCTCAACGTGGGCATCTACTCCCTGGCCAACGGGGTCCCCGAGAACGTCCTGATCGCGGCGCTCACCATCGCGTCCGTCCCGACGCTGATCGTCTTCCTGGTCTTCCAGCGGAACATCATGAGCGGACTCACTGCCGGCGGCATCAAGGGCTGACCTTCCCGTTCCCCCGCTACCGCCCCCTCCCCAGCACTCCTTTGCCGGCTACCCGTCCAGCACTCCGCTGCCCGGGGCCGGCGGAGGAGTCCCACCTGCCCGAAAGGAACGCCACGTGGCAGCCAACCGCCCGTCCGGGGCCACCGCGAACTGGTGGCGCGACGCCGCCATCTATCAGATCTACGTACGCAGCTTCGCCGACGGCGACGGTGACGGCACCGGTGATCTCGCGGGGGTACGGGCCAAGCTGCCCTACCTCGTCGAACTGGGCGTGGACGCCCTCTGGTTCACCCCCTGGTACCTCTCGCCGCTCGCCGACGGCGGATACGACGTGGCCGACTACCGCACCATCGATCCCGCCTTCGGCACCCTCGCCGAAGCCGAGAAACTGATCGCCGAAGCCCGCGCGCTCGGCATCCGCACGATCATCGACATCGTCCCCAACCATGTGTCCGACCAGCACGCCTGGTTCACCGCGGCGCTGGCGGCGGGACCCGGCAGTCCCGAGCGCGACCTCTTCCACTTCCGGCCCGGCCGCGGCCCCGACGGCGCCGTCCCGCCCAACGACTGGGTCTCCGAGTTCGGCGGCACCCCCTGGACCCGGCTCCCGGACGGCGAGTGGTACCTCCATCTGTTCGCCGCCCAGCAGCCCGACCTCAACTGGGCGCACCCGGCGGTCCGCCAGGAGCACGAGGACGTGCTCCGCTTCTGGTTCGAGCGCGGTGTCTCGGGCGTACGGATCGACTCGGCGGCCCTGCCCGCCAAGGATCCCGCCCTGCCCGACTTCACCGAGGGCCGCGACCCGCATCCGTACATCGACCGGGACGAACTGCACGACATCTACCGCTCCTGGCGCGCCATCGCCGACGAGTACGGGGCCATCTTCGTCGGGGAGGTATGGCTCCCCGACGCCGAACGCTTCGCCCGCTATCTGCGCCCCGACGAGCTGCACACCGCGTTCAACTTCAACTTCCTGGCCTGCCCCTGGGACGCCGGGCTGCTGCGCTCCGCGATCGACGACACGCTCGCCGAGCACGCTCTCGTCGGCGCCCCCGCCACCTGGGTCCTGAGCAACCACGACGTGACCCGGACCGTCACCCGGTACGGACGCCGGGACACCGGTTTCGACTTCGCGGCGAAGACCTTCGGCACCCCCACGGACCTGTCACTCGGCACCCGTCGGGCTCGCGCCGCGGCGCTGCTCTCGCTGGCCCTGCCCGGCGCCGCCTACCTCTACCAGGGGGAGGAGCTCGGCCTTCCGGAAGCGGACATCCCGCGGGACCGGATCCAGGACCCGATGCACTTCCGCTCCGGCGGGACCGACCCCGGACGCGACGGCTGCCGGGTGCCGCTGCCCTGGTCGGCGCAGGCACCGTACGCCGGGTTCGGATCCGCCGCGGAGCCGTGGCTGCCGCAGCCGGCCGGCTGGTCCTTCTACGCCGCCGACGCCCAGGGTGCCGACCCCGACTCGATGCTCAGCCTCTACCGCGAGGCGCTGCGGCTCCGCCGGACCGAACCCGGCTTCGGGCCCGGGACAGCGGGGGAGCGGCTGACGTGGCTGCCGACCGCGCCGGGGGTGCTCGCCTTCACCCGTACGGACCGGCTCGTCTGCGTCGTGAACCTCATCGGGGAGGCGGTCGAACTGCCCGGCCACACCGAGGTCCTGCTGACCAGCGGTCCGCTGGCCGACGGAGGAAGGCTCCCGCAGGACACCGCGGCCTGGCTTCGGGGCTGACGGCGGTGCGGGCGGATCGCGGCGGTTCCGGGGCTGCGGCACAGTGGTCGTATGGATGATCTCAACGCCCTCGCCGACGAGCATCTGGACGCCGCCCGTACGTCCCCGCACGGCCGCAGCGCCCACCTGCTGCTGCGGCAGGAGCCCCTGCGGCAGACGGTCATCGCGCTCACCGCGGGCTCGGCCCTCGACGAGCACAACGCGCCGCCCGCCGCCTCGCTCCAGGTCCTGCGGGGGTCCGTCCGCCTCACCGCAGCCTCCGGCGACGTGGAAGTGACCGCCGGAGGGCTGCAGCCCATCCCGCACGAGCGGCACGGACTGCTGGCGCTGCAGGACGCGGTGGTGCTGCTGACCGCGGTCAACGACTGACCTCACCGCACCCGGACCCGTACCCGCTCCAGCACCCAGAGGACGAAGCTGCCCGTGGCCAGCGATCCGCCCAGGACGCAGATGCCGGTCCAGCCCGCGCGCGACCAGACCACCGAGGCGAGTGCGGCTCCCGCGGCCCCGCCCAGGAAGAAGAGGGTCATGAAACCGGAGTTGATCCGGTTGCGGGCCTCCGGGCGGAGCGCGTAGATCACGTTCTGACTGCTGTTGAGTGCCGCCTGCTGGGCCACGTTCAGCGAGACCACGCCGAGCGCGAGCCACAGCAGCGACGACTCGCCGGCGAGAAGCAGCAGCCAGGAGAGGGCGAGCAGGGCGGCCGAGGCCCCGGAGACCACCTGCACACGACCGCGGTCGCTCAGCCGGGCCGCGAAGTTCATGCCCACCACACCGATGACGCCCACGAGTCCGAAGAGCCCGATCGCGGCCGCGTTCCAGTTGTAGGGCGGCCGGGTCAGCAGGAAGGTCAGCGCGGTCAGCTGCACGCTGTAGGAGGCCATGGAGAAGGCGGCGACGGCGGACCTCCAGCGCAACAGGGGCTCCGTACGCAGCAGGGAGAGGGTGGAGCGCAACAACCCGGCGTAACCCGTCGGGGCGGTGTCGTCCGAGCGGGGCAGCCGAGGCAGACGGCGGTGCAGGAGCACCGCCATGACCGCCATGAGCAGGGCGTTCACCCAGTACGCGGTCCGCCACCCGCCGAGTTCCGACAGCGCGCCGGAGGCCAGGCGCCCGACCAGGCCGCCCAGCAGGACTCCCGACATGACGAGGCCGACGATCCTGCCGCGTTCGGCCGGAGCCGCGAGAGTCGCCGCGAACGGCACCACGACCTGGGCGCCGACGGAGGTGAGCGCCGTGAGCGCCGTCCCGGCGATCAGCAGGGGGCCGGTGGGGGCACCGGCGGTCAGCAGCAGGAAGAGCGCCGTGAGCGCGAACAGGCCCACCGCCAGCTTTCGGCGCTCCATGACGTCCCCGAGCGGAACCAGCAGGATCAGGCCCAGCGCGTAGCCGCCCTGGGCGGCGGTCACGATCAGTCCCGCCGCCGTGACACCGATGTGCAGATTCGCCTCGATCACGTCGAGGAGCGGCTGCGCGAAGTAGTTGCCCGCGGCCGAGAGTCCGGCCGCGACGGCCATCAGGAGAACGAGCCCGCGGCCGAGGACGGGCGATGCCCCGGGCGGGTTCGGCAGAGCCGTGGTGCGCCGTGGCGCCTGTGTGGAGTGAGCCATGCCCCTCAGCCTCGGGGACCGGACATCCATGAGTCCAACACATGTTTTTCATTCGATCGATCGTCGTTCACGATAGATGTATGGAGCTTCAGCAGATGCGGTACGTGGTGGCGGTGGCGGAGCTGGGAAACTTCACGCGCGCCGCGAAGAAATGCCTGGTCGTGCAGTCGGCTCTGAGCCATCAGATCGCCCGTCTGGAGAAGGAGCTCGGCGCCCGGCTGTTCGATCGCACGAGCCGACAGGTCCGGCTCACCGCCGCCGGTGAAGCGTTCCTGCCCGCCGCCCGGCAGGCGCTGGACGCGGCCGAGCGGGCCCGCGCCGAGGTGACGGCGGCGGCGGGGGAAATCAGCGGGCGTCTCGGGGTCGGGGCGATCCCGACGCTCTCCGCGGTCGACATCCCGGCCGCACTGCGGGAGTTCCATCTCCGCCACCCGAAGGTCCGTATCGACCTGAGGGAAGGGGCGAGCAAGGACCTTGTCCAGGAAGTGCAGGACGGGACGCTCGACGTGGCGTTCCTCGGTGTACTGCCGAGCTACCGGCCGAAGGGGGTGCGCGACCGAGAGCTGGGTCGCGGGGAACTCGCCGCCGTGGTGGCGCCCGGCCACCCGCTGGCCGATGAGTCCCAGGTGGACCTGGAGCGGCTGGCGCGGGAGACATTCGTCGACTACCCCGCCGGCACCGCGGCCCGCGCCCAGTCGGAGGAGGCCTTCGAGGCGTCCGGACTCACCCGTGAAGTGGCGTTCGAGGTCAGCGGAACCGACTTCATCGTCCGGTTGGTGCGCAGCGGACTGGTCGTCGCTCTCCTGCCCGCCGCGTTCGCGGCGGAGCTGACGGGTCTCATCGTCATTCCGGTGCGCAATGCGCCCGCACGGACGGAACGGCTGGTGTGGAGCCGGTTCCGCCCCACACCGGCGGCTGCGGCATTCCTGGCGGGTCTGGGCATCGGGGGCGACGAGCTCTCTCCCCAGACCCTCTGACTTCACTCCCGACGGAAGAACTGTCCGGGCAGGCGATGAGTTTCACCTGCCCGACCCGTCCTACCTGTGTCCGGTAACTCCGGCCACAAGCAAAGGAGACAGCAATGAGCCAGAGCACCCCTCCGCCACAGGAGTACGCCTACACGCTGACCCGTGAGCTGGACGCCCCAGCCGCCCGGGTCTTCGAAGCCTGGACCGCACCGGCGCAGTACGAGCAGTGGGCCGGCGCCGCGCCGGGGACGGTGAAGATGGACGCGAGGCCGGGCGGGAAGTGGAGGGCGGTGATGGTCACCCCCGACGGGCAGCAGTTCCCCCTCACCGGCTCCTACCTCGACGTGGTGCCCGGCAGGCGCCTGGTCATCGGCATGGACGTGCCCGGTAGGTCCGCACCCGCCACCATGACCCTGTTCCTCGACGAGAACGACGGGGCAGGGACCACGCGCATCACGCTGACCCAGAGTTGTGACAGCGCCCACGAACGCGACATGGCGGAACAGGGCAGCACGATGCTCCTGGACTCTCTCGGCTCCTATCTCACCGAGAGCTGACCCCCGCGCCACGCAGCAGCGCCGCACCTGTCGGCCGGCGGACGCATGCGGGCTCGTTCAGTCCGCCGGCAGAGCCCGGCGCCGACGGCGAAGGAACTCCTGCTCGGCGGCGTTCTGCGTACGGGCTACCGCCGCGTCGTACGCCGTCGCCGCCTCGGTGGCACGGCCCAGGCGTCGCAGCAGATCGGCCCGTACGGCGTGGAACACGTGGTAGCGGTCGAGCGCAAGCTGTTCCACGAGCGCGAGCGCCGCGTCCGGTCCCTCGACCTCGGCCACCGCGACGGCACGGTTGAGCGCCACCACCGGCGTCGGCGCCTGCGCCAGCAACTGGTCGTACAGCCGCAGGATCTGCCCCCAGTCGGTGGCGGCAGCGGTCGGCGCATCGCTGTGCACCGCGTTGATCGCGGCCTGGATCTGGTACGGGCCGGGACGGTCGCGGCGCAGACACTGCCGTACGAGCGCCTGGCCCTCGGCGATCAGCTCGTTGTCCCACCGGCTTCGGTCCTGCTCGGCGAGGGGCACCGGCGCACCGTCCGGGCCGGTACGGGCGGTGCGGCGCGACTCGGTGAGCAGCATCAGCGCGAGCAGTCCCCGAACCTCCGGTTCGTCCGGCATCAGACCGGCCAGGAGCCGCCCGAGGCGGATGGCCTCCGCACAGAGGTCCTCGCGCACCAACCGGTCGCCGGAGCTCGCCGTATGCCCTTCGTTGAAGATCAGGTACACCACGGCGAGCACGGACCGGGCCCGGTCCGGAAGATCGGCATCGGACGGTACCCGGTAGGGAATCCGGGCATCACGGATCTTCCCCTTGGCGCGCACCAGTCGCTGCGCCATGGTCGGTTCGGGCACCAGAAACGCGTGTGCGAGCTCCGCCGTGCTCAGCCCGCCCAGCAGTCGCAGCGTCAGCGCGACCTGCGCACCGGTGGAGAGCGCGGGGTGGCAGCAGGTGAAGATCAGCCGCAGCCGGTCGTCGTGCACGGGACCCTCCTCGGCCGGTCCGCTCCGGGCGTCCAGGGACTGCGCCAACGCCGCCCGGGCCTGGCGGTCGGCGCGGGAGGCCTCCCGGCGCAGGCGGTCGACAGCACGGTTGCGCGCCGTGGTGATGATCCAGCCGGCCGGTGCGGGCGGCAGCCCGGCCGAGGGCCACCGGTCCAACGCGGTGGCGAACGCCTCCTGGACCGCCTCCTCCGCGATGTCGATGTCGCCGAAGGCACGCACGAGTACGGCCACCGAACGGCCGTACTCCTCGCGGAAGAGGCGCTCGATGTCCGCGGTGAGTACGGCCGGTGCGCCGGTGGGACGGTGCGGCTCGGCGGCGCCGGGGTGCCGGGAGGAGCCGGACATCAGCCCTCCACTTCACCCTCGAACGGCCGGACCTCGATGGGCAGGGTGATGGCCTGTGCGGCCTTGCGGCCCCAGTCGAGGGCGGCATCCAGATCGGGCGCCTTGATGATGCACAGCCCGCCGAGGTACTCCTTGCCCTCTGCGTACGGGCCGTCGGTGAGCAGTGTGTCACCGTCCTTCGCCTGCACCACGGTGGCCGTGCTCGGGGCGTTCAGTCCTCCGGCGAACACCCAGGCCCCGGCCTCCCGGAGCTCCTGGTGGAAGACCTCCACGTTCCGCATGATCCCTTCCAGCACCTCGGGGGCGGGCATCTCGCCCGCGGTCGGCGTGATCACGCTGAGCAGGTAGTGCTTCATGGCGTTCCTCCTGGGGTGAGACGTCGGCACCATGCCGGCGTCTCACCCTCTATACGAACGGCTGCTGCCCGGATCGACACGCAACACGGTCGGGTTCCGAAGAATTTTCTGCCGGAGCTCCGCGTGATTCCGGTGGTCCCCGCGCGTTCTGCCGGTTTCCGCGCACGAGGACTTGTGGGAGCGCTCCCAGGATCGGCAGGATGAGGTGATGACCCAGCCTCCCGGCCTACGGGCCTACCACCCCGACGACCACGCGGCCCTTTCCGACATCTGCGTCCGGACGGCCGACAACGGTGGCGACTCCTGGCATCTGTATCCGGATCCGGAACTGATGCCCTCGATCTTCGCCACGCCCTACGCGTACCTCGAACCCGATCTGACCTTCGTGATCGACGACGGTACGGGCCGGGCGGTCGGCTACATCCTGGGGACCGCCGACACTGCGCAGTTCGTGACGGCGTTCCGGAAGCGGTGGCTGCCCCTGGTCGAGGAGCGCTTCCCGGAGCCGGACGGCCCGGCGCGTACCCCCAGCGAGGAGATGATCGCTCTCCTGCACAACCCGGAGCGGATGATCGTCCCCGAAATGGCCGCCCACCCCGCCCACTTGCACATCGATCTGCTTCCCGCATGGCAGCGGAAGGGGTACGGCAGAGCACTGATGCGCACGTTCCTGGCCGCCCTGCGAGCCAAGGGGGTCGGAGCCGTGCACCTGTCCATGCTGACGGCGAACACTGCGGCCAGGGCCTTCTACGACCGCCTGGGATTCGCCGAGATCGACGTTCCCGATGCCGGACCGGTCACGTATCTGGGCCGGAGCACCACGCCGGACCTGTGAGCTCCTCTCTCAGGGCTTTCCTTCCGGATCGTGCCGGGCCCGATCCGGAAGACGGACCCAAGGGCGTGTCCGCGGAGTCTGTGGAACAACAGCCCGCGCCGGCAGCTACCGCTGCAGGAAACAGCTTGTGGTGGCCCGGAGCCGGCACGAACGCCCCGGGCGGTCGCTTTCCCTATCTGTTGCTGGAGGTGTCGCACAGCGCGCGGTCGACAAGGTCACTGGCGGCCCTGTGTTGTCGGAGCGTTTCGTCGAGGTCGTTGAAGCTGGTGGACATGGAGACGGTGACGGTGCGGCTGCCGTCGTCTGTGGCGCCGTTCAGGGTGATGTAACCGGCTTCGCCTCCTTCGTGGCTCCAGTAGCTGCCGCCGCAGGTCAGGGGGCGGTTGACCAAGCCGAGGCCGTAGCGTCCGCCGGGCCAGAATGCCTCGATCCGCTTGTCGACCGGGACGGTGTCCTGCATCTCGGCCATGCGCGCCTCGGAGAGCAGCTTGCCGCTCAGCAGTCCCTGGAAGAAACGGTTGACGTCCGCCGTGGTGGAGACATAGCCGCCGAGGTCGGGGACGATCTGTTCGGTGACGTCGGTGCGTTCGCCGGAGGCGAAGACCTGGTAGCCGTCGGCGTGCGGACGACGAAGGGTGGACGTGGTACCCGGCAGATAGGTGTGGTTCATGCCGAGTGGTTTCAGGATCCGGCTCTCGACCTCCTCCTGCCATGGGCGGCCGGCGGCCTTTTCGACGATCATGCCGAGGACGACGTAGCCGGTGTTGGAGTAGCTCCAGCCGGTGCCGGGCCGGAAGTCCGGGTGGTGCTTCATCGCCCGGGCGACGATCTGTTCGGGGGTGTAGGTGTCGTAGCGATGCCGGTAGTACTCCTGCGGGGTGTCGAAGCCGGGAAGGTCGTCGTGGAGACCGCTGGTGTTCTGCAGAAGCTGGCGCACGGTGACCTTCCGTCCGTCGTTGCCGTTGCCGTCGATCACACCGGGCAGCCAGCGGTCCACCCTGTCGTCCAGTGACAGCTTGCCCTTGTCGACCAACTGCAGGATCACGGTGGCCATGAGTGCCTTGCCGGTGCTGGCCATCCGGAAGTAGCCGTCGCGGGGCACCGGGCGGTTCGTGCCCGCCACGGCGATGCCGGTGGTGGCGACCAGATCCCGGCCGGAGGCGGTGGTCACCCGCGCCTGGACGCCGGTGATCCCCAGTGCCTGGATGCCCTCGGCGTCCAGGCGCAGGTCGTCCTGCCGGTAGCCGGACGCGGACGTCGCGGCCGCGCCGTCCGAGGGCTGGACAGCCAGGGCAACACCCGCTGTGCCGAGTGCGGCCGCCGCGACGGCCAGCCATCCTCGGCCGATCCGGCGATGACGCTGCTGGGACGTACGGTGTTGCGGCGCGGAGGCCGGAGTTGTGGATCTCATGAATGCCACGCTAGGTAAGCGTCGAGTTGTGTGTCGCTACCACAGGTGGCCGACTGAAACCTACAGGTGGCTGTAGTGCCGCAGGTGCGCCCGGCACGTACAGTGGCGCGTCTGAGGGCTGCTCCCGGTCCCGTACGACAGACGAAGGCGAACCAGTGCACGGCGTGATCGGCGAGGCCCGCGCACGGTCGCTCCAGACCGGGCGCAGCGGACGCTACCTGCTCGGCACTCTGATGACCGCGACGGTGACGCTCGTGGCGGCGCCACTGCTGTGCATACCGTCGCTGGCAGCTCCCTGGGCGGAGCGCCACCGCAGGCGCGCCGGTGCGCTGCTGGGCCGATCGGTGGAGCCGCGCCCGTACGCACTCCGCCGCGACCTTGCGTGGCTCGTGACTCAGGTGGCCACCGGCCTGCCCGCGGGCACACTCGCCCTGCTGTGCCTGGGTAACCTGCTCCTCACCCTTGTCGTCACCGTGGGGTGGTGGGCCTTTCCCCCGTCGGATCCGCCACGGCTGCTGCTGCTCGGTGTCCATATCGACAGCTGGGCAGCTGCGCTGACGATCAACCTGGCGCAGTTCCTGCTCCTTGCGGCGCTGGCGACCGTCGCCCTGCCACCGCTCGCCCGGGTGCACGCGCGGTGCTGCCTGGCAGTCCTGGCACCGTCTCCCGCGGAACAACTTGCCGCGCGCGTCACCGAGCTCACCCGGACGCGCGCAGACGTCCTGCAGGCGCACGGCGCGGAACTCCGCCGGATCGAACGCGACCTGCACGACGGCACCCAGGCCCGGCTGGTGGCCATCGCCATACGGCTTGCCGTGGCCGGGGAGAGCCTTCCCCGGGACCCCGACGCGGCCGCTGCGCTCGTACGGCAGGCCCGAGCCGAGACCGAAGAGGCCATGACCGAGCTGCGCTCCGTCATCCGCACCGTCTACCCTCCGGTCCTGGCCGACCAGGGCCTCGTCGGCGCGCTCGGCGCCCTGGCCACCAGGGCCGGCGTGCCGACCCGCATCGACATCGGCGAGGTCGGTGCGGTTCCTGCCGCGGTCGAAGCGGTCGCCTACTTCGCCGTCACCGAGGCTCTGGCGAACATCGCCCGGCACAGCCGAGCCACCGAGGCCGCCGTCCGCGTCACCCGCAACGGCGCGATGCTGTCCGCAGAGATCACCGACGACGGGACCGGCGGGGCGGACGCATCTCGAGGCAGCGGCCTGGACGGGATTCGCCGCCGTGCCGCCGCCCTGGACGGCACCATGAAGATCAGCAGCCCGCCGGGCGGGCCGACCACCATCACCGTGGAGCTGCCGTGCGTGTAGTCATCGCCGAGGACAACGTCCTGCTGTCCTCCGGACTCGAACTCCTGCTGAACTCACAGGGCTTCGAGGTTGCCGCGATCACGGATGACGCCCCCGGCTTCCTCGCCGCCGTCGAGACCCACCGCCCGGACGTCACCATCGTCGACGTGCGATTGCCCCCGACCTTCCGCGACGAGGGTATTCGCGCCGCCCTCCGGGCCCGCCGCGACCGCCCCGGACTTCCCGTCCTGGTCCTGTCTCAGTACGTCGAGCACGAATACGCCGGCCGCCTCCTCTCCGACACCCGCGGCGGCATCGGCTATCTACTCAAGGACCGGGTGAGCCGTATCGCAGAGTTCACCGACGCACTGCGCCGCGTGGCCGCCGGCGGTACCGCCATGGACCCCGAGGTCATCGCCCAACTCCTCGCCGTCCACGGCGATCCCGTCGACGCCCTCACCCCTCGCGAACGCGAGGTCCTGGCTCTGATGGCCGAAGGGCACGACAACGCCACCATCGCCCAGCGGCTCTTCATCACCGACAACGCCGTCCACAAACACATCGGCAGCGTCTTCCTCAAACTCGGCCTGTCGGCCGGCGACAGCGGCCACCGCCGGGTCCGCGCAGTCCTGGCCTACCTCCGCCGCCACGGCGGCACCGAACCCAGCCCCTGTTGAGCGACTGGTGAGCAGGTACGTCACGCTCGTGACTTGCTCGCCCGCCCCGAGAACACCTTCACCTAGGTCGCGAAGCTCCTCGGCGTCTCCAGGAACATGATCTACAACGACGCGCCCGAGCTGAAGGGCGGTAGCCGCGCACTCACCGAGGCGACCCGTATACCGGAACTGCCCCGACCAGCAAGGTCCGGGGCTGATCACCGCCGTTTGCGGCTGGTGAAACGGTTCTTACCGGCACCCCGGTCTCGCCGTCCATCGGCCGGGCGGGACTTCGTGGAACGCCCCGGCGTCGCGCTCATGGAAGAGACGGATCACTCATGACGCCGGGATCACATACCGCGACGTGTCATCGATCGGCCGGAAGCGGGTGCGGGACCGTCGCCCCGCGGAGGGATGCCTCGGCAAGGACCTGGGCAGGTAGTGGTGGACGGGCCGGACCGGGGCCGGGCCGGGTGCAGAAGGGTGTGCGATGTGAGCGAGCGGACCGACTGGCAGTTCTCCGACGACCGTGGACAACTGTCGAGTGCCGGGCGGCGCCCGTCGCGTGTGCTCGCCTATGTCCAGGCCGGAGCCACGCTGTGGGACCACGGGATACGTCCGAGCGGGATCTTCGGATCGGACCACGACGGCGAGTCGCCCGACCGGGCCAAGACCGGGGCGCTGCCGCTCACCGAGGTCGACTACCTCGGTGCGGGCAGCGTCCTGGATGTGGACACCCTGTTACGGGGCGGGCCGGATCTCGTGGTGGCCGTCAGCTACGGGGGAGGGCATGTCTACGGGCTGGCCCCGGAGACCGCCAAGCACCTGGAGGAGCACGTACCGGTCGTCGTGATCGACGTGGGCCAGGCGCGCACCCTCGCCGACATCGGCGACCGGTTCGCCGAGCTGGCCCGCTCGCTCGGGGCCGAGGAGGGAGGGTCCGCGGCGACGCACGACCTGGAAGCAGCCCGGGAGCGGCTGCGCACTCTCGCCGCCGGTCCGTCCCGGCCCCGGGTGCTCGCCCTGTCACCGGCGGAGCAGGACCAGGCCCATCTCGCGCGTCCCCGCATGTGGCCGGAGCTGCGCGTGCTGGTGGAGCTGGGCGTCGACGTCCTCGAACCGGCCGCCGGGCCCGGTGCCAACTGGTCCACGGTCGGCTGGGCGGAGGCGGCGGCCCTCCGTCCCGGGATCCTGCTCACCGACATCCGGTCCAATGCGACACCCCTGGACCGGCTCCGGTCGAACGCTGACTGGACGGCGCTGGAGCGGGCGGCCGCGGTGGTGCCGTGGAATCCGGAACCGGTCTGCAGCCCCCAGGCCCATGCACATTTCCTGACGCTGGTGGCCGACGCGGTGGAGGCGGCGCAGGGCCGGTAGCGCGCGCCGGAACCGTCGCACCGCCCGGCACGTCCGACAGGCAGGCAGTAAGGACCGCGGGTGGACAGGGGTGGGGCATGAACAGAGGCAGGGTGGGCGGAACGGTCGCGGTGATCCTCGTGACCGCGCTGACGGCGTCGGCGTGCGGCGGGGGTGCCTCCGAGGATCTCGTGACCGAGGGGAGCCCCCCGGCCGCGCCCTACAGCGGCCCGCTCGACGTACCGCATCCGAACGTCGAAGCCGACACCCCGCAGGGGATGAAGACGAAATCGGGGGCCGCCGGCCGTGCTCTGGAGTGCGCGGGGGACATCTACTCCGGCAGCGGCAGTGAAACCTGGAGCAAGGGCGACGGCGGGGCGACGCCCGAGGAAGGGCTGCAGTTGCACTTCGAGATCGAGCAGCCCGATCTGCCGCAGTACGGCTATCGCGTGGAACGCGAGGAGGCGGACCGGGTCCTGTACTCGTTCGACGTGGACCGCAGGACGAAGATCGCCGTCGTCGTCGCCAAGGACCAAGAGGGGCGTCCGGGCTGGGGTCCGGAGACCGCCGCCTCGTGCGACCCGGCGGAGCTGCCGTCGAGCTACACGGACAAGCAGCCGTACCGGATCTGGACCGACAAGGACGGCCACCGGGTGCCGGTGTCCGAGCTGAACAGCTGGGCCGGCGAGGCGCACTGCGACTGGCAGGAGGCGAACTTCATTGAATGGGAAGCGGGTTCGGGAGGGGCGGTCTCGGCCGATCGGAAGGTCTATGCGCGTGACCCGAAGGGTGTACTTCCGTCCGGCACGCTCACCTCGGCGTACGACGGGGACGTGACGATGCCCGCAGGTGCGCGGTCCACGGGCTACCACCTGGACGACTGGGAACTGTGGCTGACCGACGACATGTCCAGGGCCTATGTCCGCACCCCGGACGGGGTGGAGGCCTGGCCCGCCGTGAAGCAGGACATGGGATGCCGGTGACCTGTCCGGCGTGGCGGGCCCCATGACGGCTCCGAGCGGCCGCCATCGAGCGCCGGACAGGACCGGCGCGGCAGCGGGCCACGGCACCGCCCCCCGTACGGACCGTCTGCGATCGCGCCCACCGGCTTCGTTCGCGAGGCTGGGCTGAGCCGAGTCCGTACATCCCCAGGAGCAGGCATGCAGCAGGACAAGCACCCTTCCTACCGTCCCGTGGTCTTCCGCGACCGCTCCGCGGGTTACGCCTTTCTGACCCGGTCCACCGCGTCCAGCGAGCAGACCATCGAGTGGGACGACGGGGAGACCTATCCCGTCATCGACGTGGAGATCTCCGCCGAGAGCCACCCCTTCTTCACCGGTAAGGCCCGGGTCGTCGACACCGAGGGGCAGGTCGCCAAGTTCGAGCGCCGGTACGGGGAGGGAGAGCGCCCGGAAGCCCCCTGAACCCGCACTGCCCGGAGTCTTCCGCCATGCCCCGGGCGCGGCGGAAGACTCCGGCCGTCACCCCTCTTGACACCGTCGGTCGACCGGGTGCGATGGGTGCTCCCCCTCTCCACCGGGGCGGTCCGCACCACGGACGGTTCGGCGGCCGAGTACTTCGTCGGCGACTGGGACGGCGCCGCATTCCGTACCACCAACACGGCCGGCACCCCGTTGCGCGCCGAGGCCGGCCGCGACTACTACGCCGCCATGAGCTTCTACGGGCCCGGAGGGCGGCGCGTACAGCTCGGCCGGCTCAGCGACCGGGACCACGCGTTCAGCGCCCCGACCGGCGAATGGAACGGCCGGCTGAGCATCCCGCGCCAACCCACCATCTCCGCCGCAGGACTTGTCCAGCATCCCGCTGCCGAGACCGAGGCTCTCCGTAACGGCACCACCACGATCGAGGACCGCACCGTCGGCCCAGGCTCCGGGAATCCCTGGCCGGTCCGAGCGGCCGGTCGTACGAGATCGAGGCCGAGATCGCCCTGCCCGGCGCCGGCGCCGTCACCGAATTCGGCTTCCGGCTCCGGGAGAAGGGCAACAGCCGCACGGTCGTCGGATACGACGTCTCCGGGTCCCGGCTCCTCGTGGACCGGATCGCGGCCGGCGCCGACGATTTCACCGAACACTGGCCGACGTGCCGCTGCTGGTCCGGGCAGGGACGACACCGCCCCTGCGGATCCGCGCCGGGGGAAGCCGGATCGAGGTCTTCGTCGACGGTCTGCCGACCATCGATGTGACCGACGCCCGGTATGCGCGGGGCAGGATCGGACTCCATGTGTTCGGTGGCCGTGCCGCCTACCAGGACACGTACGTACGCGCACTCTAGGAGAGATCCCACCCATGCCTGAAACGGTCGACACCCTCGGCTCACCCGGCTCGCCCGGCTTCCTGGTCATCGGCGAATGCGTCGCCGACATCGTCCGGCTGCCGGGCGAGGCCGACCGGGTCCACCCCGGCGGCAGCCCGGCCAACGTCGCCTACGGACTCGCCAGACTCGGCCGGTCCAGCACCCTGCTCACCCAGCTCGGCCCGGACGCCGAGGGCCGGCTGATCGCGGACCATCTGGCGTCCGCCGGAGTCGTGGTGCGCACCGACGGCTCCACCGGGCCCACCCCGTCCGCCTCGGTGGAGCTGGACGCGGCCGGCCGCGCGGCGTACACCTTCGCCATCACGTGGACGCTCTCCCCGGTGGAACCGGAGCGCCCGCCGCACCATGTGCACACCGGCTCGATCGCGACGGTCATGGAGCCCGGCGCGGCCACCGTCCTGGCCGCCGTCGAGTCGCTGCGTACCGCCGCGACCGTCAGCTACGACCCCAATGTTCGGGCGGCCCTGATGGGCGACCACGACGCGGCCGTCCGCCGGGTGGAGCGCTGTGTCGCACTGAGCGATGTGGTCAAGGCCAGCGACGAGGATCTGGCATGGCTCTACCCGGGGCAGTCCCCGGAGTCCGTCGCCGCGCGCTGGCTCGGCACGCGCGGCCCCGCCCTCGTCCTGGTCACGCGGGGGGCAGCCGGCGCACTTGCTGTCACTCCCGGCGGGCGGGTCACGGTCGACGCACCCCGCACCGAGGTAGTCGACACGGTGGGGGCGGGCGACGCGTTCATGTCGGGCACGCTGCACGCCCTCGCCGCGCACGGGCTGCTCGGCGCCGCAGGACGGGACGGACTGCGTGCCATCGATCCGGAGACCGTGACCGATGTGCTGCACCACGCGGCTGCCTCCGCGGCGCTCACCGTCGCACGCGCCGGGGCCAACCCGCCCGACGAGCCGGAGCTGCGCGCCGCTCTGAGCCGCGCCTGAACCCGGCTGTGCCACCACCCGCCACGGAACTCTGCCGGGCGGGCGGTGGCACACCGGGGCCCGCGGTCACGCGTGCGGCTCGGGGAGCATGTGCGGTGTGCTGTCGTCGTCGAGGAACTCCACGACCGCCAGGGCGAACAGCGCCGCCAGGGCGATCCACACCGTGACGAGCCCCGTCGGCCGGTCCCACACGAGCAGGACCGCGGCGGCGACCACGACGACCGTCCAGTTGAGCCACGGCTTCGCCCGGTGCACCCAGGCGCCGACCGGACCGCCGGTGAAACCGGCCGCGTCGCGTACGGCGCCGATGCCGCCGTTCCACATGGCCTTGACCCGGGTGGCGGCGCGACCCTCTCCGGAGAGCCAGGCCGCGAGCGCCACGACCACGCCGAGTGTGACCACCAGGCGGACCACGGCGCGCAGATAGATGACCAGGGCGTCGAAGACGGCGGCGGCCGCCGGCTGCGACACCGAAGCCGGAAGGCTGTCCAGATAGAAGGCGCGGAACACCCACAGCGCCAGGCCAAGCACCGCACCGCCCACCGCGATCGCGAGGGCCGCCGTGACCAGTGCGCGCCGTCGGCGCACGGCGAGCAGCACCGCGCCGGCGGCGAGTACCAGAGTCACCACCGGCAGCCAGAACCCGGCCAGTTGCAGCAGCCGGAACCACTTCTGGGCCTTGCCGACCGCGTCGGACGTCAGCACGGTGAAGTCGGTGTGGATCTCGGGGATCTTCGCGGCGATCGTCAGCCCGTGTTCGACCAGGAGCTGCTTCACGTGGTCGATCACCGGAGCGAGATCGATGACGACCGTGTTGTCGGTGAGTTTCACGGCCCCGCCCCCACTGCCGGTCAGCGCCTTGACGGCCGCCGCGTGGGCGTTGCGGTTGAGGCCGACCCACAGCTTCTCGAAGGCGTCCGAGGCCACGAACTTCTCCACGGTTCCGTGCACGAAGTTCGTGAGGCCCGTGGTGAGCGGGGCGCTCAGCCGTCCCAGCGCCTTGTCGAGGACCGGCCGGTCCGCCGGGGCCACTTCGTCGAGCAGCGCACGGATGTCCAGATGTGTCATGACAGCACCGGTGACCCGGTTCGCCAGAGCTGACTGCACATCGGGGTCCGACGCCAGCGGCTTCATCATCGCCACGTAGCGGTCGGTGTCGCCGACGTCGTTCTTGGCCCAGGCGGCAACGGCGCTCAGCGGCGTGAGGACGGCCACGACGAGGATCAGCAGCACAGCGAAGAACGAACGGATCCGGATCCGGGGCCGGGACCGCACGGGCATGCGCGCTTCCAGCTCCGTCACCCGCGCATGCAGCGCGTCCAGATCGGCGTCGGCCGAGGGGTGCTGTGACTCGTCGTGGTCCGCTGCTGCCATGTCCCCAGGGGACGCCCTGTGCGTGCGGGCAGCACGGCGAGTTGCTCCGTACGGAGGAACAGGGGGCGCGCCAGGCGTGAGCCGGTGGTGCCCCGAGTTCCTCGCGCCCCCATTTGGCCCAGTGAACGCATCCTCACCGCGGTGACGGCCGTTCGCCAGCCGGCGGGCCCGATCGGTTGCGGGATGTCGGAGCAGCGAGTGACGGGGGATGCGTACTCGACGCCGGGCGTGCGGCCGGACACGGGGCGGGCAGCGGTACGCGGACTCACCGCCTCCGGGGGTGGTCCGACCTCGGGGATCCGCCGTACTTCGCCGGCCGGGAGCCCGTACGGACCACGCACAGAGGGCGACGGAAGGAATGGCACATGACGCAGGCTGACACCGGGGTCGCAGTGACGGGAGTGGGGCTGGTGACCCCTGCGGGCGCCGATGAACACGCCTTCTGGGCAGGGCTGTGCGCGGGACACTCCGTTGCGCGGCGCTGTGACGAACTGGCTGGGCTGTCGGTCGACTTCGCCTGCCCGGTCGACGGACTCGACCTGGACGCGGCGGTGGGCGGACGCTCGGTGTGGCGGATGGCGCGGTTCGTGAAGCTGGCGCTGATCGCCGCCCGGCAGGCCGTCGCGGACGCCGGACTCTCGCCGGGGGACTGGGACGCGAGCAGGGTCGGCGTGGTGCTCGGCGTCGGTGTGGGCGGTGTGTCCGTCCTGGTCGACAACCTTCGCAAGCTCGACGGCGCAGGACCTGGGGCCGTCTCCCCGCTCCTGGTGCCGATGATGATTCCGAACGCGGCGGCCGGGGAGCTCGCCATCGAGCTGCGTGCCCAGGGCCCCAGTCTGGCGCCCGCCACCGCCTGCGCGTCCGGGGCGACCGCGATCGCGGTCGCCCGTGACCTGCTGACGAGGGGCCGATGCGATGTGGTCGTGGCGGGAGGTTCGGAGTCCGCGCTGACCCCGCTCGTGGTGGCGGCCTTCGCGAAGATGGGGGCGCTGTCCACCCGGACCGGTGATCCGGCGGGCGCGTCGCGGCCGTTCGCCATGGACCGGGACGGGTTCGTCATCGGGGAGGGTGCCGCCGTGCTCGTGCTGGAGCGGACCGCTGACGCGTGCGCCCGCGGCCGACACCCACGGGCGCTGCTGACCGGCGTGGGTTCCAGTACGGATGCCCACCACCCCACTGCCCCGACACCCGACGGGCGCGGTGCGCAGCGGGCGGTCGAGGCGGCGCTGCGCGAGGCGGGCTGGGCGCCCCGCGAGGTCGACCACATCAACGCGCACGGCACGTCGACTCCGTTGAACGACGCGATGGAGACCGCGCTCATCTCCCGGCTCTTCCCGCACCGGCCCTCGGTCACCGCCCCGAAGGGCGTGGTCGGACACACCCTCGCCGCCTCCGGGGCGATCGAGGCGGTGGCGACCGTACTGACCCTGGAGCAGGGCATCGTGCCGCCGATCGCCAACCTGGATGCGCCGCCGGTCGGGTTCGCGCTCGACTGCGTGACCAAGGAGCCGCGCCGGCAGTCCGTCGAGCGCGCCGTCAGCCACTCCTTCGGCTTCGGCGGACACAACGTCGCTCTCGCCTTCCAGCGCGCCTGACCGGTCGAGGCGCCCACAGGTCCCGATGGGAGCGGCAAGGGTTGTGTCCTTGCCGCTCCTGCATCGTTCTCCAGTTCATGACCGCAACGATCGACGGCACCACCGGCCACACCCTTGCTGACGTGTTGAGGGGCGTCATCTACGGCGGCAACTTCCTTCAGGAGCACGGCTCCTGGCGGCGGCTGATCTCAACGGAACCGTTCCGCCGCCCGGTCGGTGGCGGTCCCGACGAGCGTCTCGCCCTGACGTACGAACGGCTGAGGATCCTCAACAGCGCGCTCGACAGCGCGGCCGGGCCCGCTGTCGACCCACGCGCCCTCGCCGCCCTGCACGAGTGGCTCGGCCCGGTCGATCCGGCGCTCACCACCGTTGCGGGCATCCACTACAACCTCTTCCTCGGCAGCCTCCTCGACCACGCCGGCGAGAGCCCCCGTGACCTGTCGGACTTCCTCCGGTTGCGGCGCATCGGCACCTTCCTCTGTACGGAGGTGGCGCACGGAAACGACGCGGCGGCCGTCGAGACCACGGCGACGTACGACCGCGTACGCGACGGGTTCGTGCTGCACACCCCGCACTCCGGGGCACAGAAGTTCATGCCCAACACCAGCCCGGCCGGCGGCCCCAAGTCAGGACTGGTCGCGGCGCGCCTGCTCGCCGACGGCGCCGACCACGGGGTCTTTCTCTTCCTGGTGCCGCTCACCGACGACACGGACACTCTCCCGGGGGTACGCGTCCGCAGGCTTCCGGCGCGCCTGGGCAGCCCCGTCGACCACTGTCTGACCTCCTTCGACCGGGTCTTCGTGGGGCGTGACGCACTGCTCGGCGGTGAGCACGGACGGATCGGCGACGACGGGGAGTTCAGCAGCGTCCTGCCCAACCGCAGGCGTCGCTTCCTCACGTCGATCGCACGCGTCACGGTCGGCAAGATTTCCATGAGCGCCTGTGCGGTCGGCTCCGCGCGCGCGACGCTCGCCGTCGCCGTGCGCTACGGAGGCCATCGGTACATCTCCGGGCCACGCGCGACGGAACGGGTGCGGGTGATCGCCCACCGCAGCCATCACGGCCCGCTCGCCGAGGCCATGGCCACGGTGTTCGCGATGAGCCTTCTGCACCGCAGGGCCCTCGACCGCTGGGAGGAACAGCTCGGGACCGGCACGGAGACGGGACGGGCCGAGGCGGAGCGGCTGGTCGCCGTCGCGAAGGGGTGGATCACCTGGCAGGCCCGTGTCGTTGTCGTCGAATGCCGCGAACGGTGCGGAGCGCAGGGGCTGTTGGAGAACAACGGCATGACCGAGCTGATCACCGGCGCGGAGGCGGTGATCACCGCCGAGGGCGACAACCTGGCCATCCACGCCAAGGCCGCCGCGGAAATGCTCTTCGCCGCCTCACCGGCCGAGGACGGTGGCACCTCGGGCCGAGCCACCGGAGAGCTCGCGGACCCCCGGTTCCTGGAGTGGCTGCATGCGCAGGTGGAGGTCATCTGGTTCGCCCGCGCCAGGGAGCGGATGAGCGGCGCACCGCACGGTGATCCGTTGGCGCGGTGGAACGCGGCGTCCGGGCCCGCCCTGCGGGGCGTCGAGGCGCACGCCCGCCGACAGGCGGCCGAGGCGTACGCGGAGGCGGTCGCGGAACTGCCCGAAGGCCCTGGCCGCGAGAGGCTGGCCGAGCTGGAGCGGCTGTTCGCCCTTCAGTGGGTGGCCCGCAACAGTGGCGACCTGCTCGCCGCAGGCCATCTGACGATTGATCAGGTCAATGCCCTGCCGGACGCCGTCGAGCAGCTCATCGCCGCCGTCGCCGGGCATCTGCCCACCCTGATCGAGTCCTTCGCACTGCCGGACGAGCTGTTCGCGGACTGGCCCATCGCAGGCGCCGACTACGTCGATGCGTACGACGATCCGGAGGCGTCCTGGAACACCACGGGGGCGCAGGGGGAGCGGTGAAGGCTTCGGGCGTGCGAACCGCCGGGCAGCTGTGCCGGGTACGGGACGCGGTCGGGGCCCTCGGAGTCCGGGCCGTTCCGCCGGTGTACCGGGGCACCGCATCCGTCCTTTCCCGGTGCTGCACGAAGCCGCGGATGATCGTTGGCGAATCGGTTCGCCGCAAGGCGTAACCGGCACATCGTGAGTCAGTTACATCGGCGTCGGGACCGTGCGTTCCGCCGTCCCGGGCATCGGCAGAACCTGCATGACGTGCGCGACCTGTACGACCTAGCGAAGAGGAAGATCATGAGCGCGATTCACCCCAAGATCACCGACGTTCTCACGAACACCTTCAAGGTGCCCGCCGCCGAGATCCTTCCGGGTTCCACGATGGACAGCCTGGAGATGGACTCCCTCGCCGTCGCCGAGTTCGCCGTCATCATCAAGGAGGCGCTGGGGGTCGAGGCCGACTCCGACAAGCTCTACAAGGACGCCACTCTCGCCGACATCACGACGTTCATCGATGCTGCGGTGAGCGGCGATCCCGCGATGAGCAACGCCCGATGAACAGGCCTGCCGTCGCCGTCACCGGTCTGGGGATGATCACCCCGGTCGGCAACGACACCGACACCACCTGGGACGGGGTGTGCGCCGGGGTCTCACCGGCCCGCACCGTCCCCGAGCTCGAAGGCTGTGCGATCGACTTCGCCTGCACGGTCTCCGGCATCGATCTGGACGAGGCGGTCGGCGGCCGTGCGGCCTTCCGGATGGGGAGGTACGTCAAGTTCGCCGTCCTCGCCGCGCGGGAAGCGGTCGCGGACGCCGGACTGGACCCGGCCGACTGGGACGGCAGCCGGGTCGCCGTGGTCGTCGGCACCAGCAGTGGAGGCTCCGCGGGCCTGACCGAACAGGCCGTCGCCCTCGACCGGCGCGGACCGGAGGCCACTTCACCGGCGGGGATCCTCCTCACCATTCCGAACATGCCCGCTGCGGAGATCGCCATCCGGATGGGGGCGACCGGTCCCAGCCTGGCGCCGTGCACCGCCTGTTCGTCCGGGGTCACCGCGCTCTCCGTCGCCCGGGACCTGCTGGTCACCGGGCAGTGCGACCTCGCGATCGCCGGAGCCACCGAGTCGATCGTCTTCCCGGTCGCCATGACCGGATTCGCCCGGTCCGGTGCCGCCGCGACGAGGGACGGTGACCTGGCCCGCCTCTGCCGGCCGTTCGCGGCCGACCGCGCCGGTCTCGTCATGGGCGAGGGTGCCGCCGTCATGGTGCTGGAACGGGCGGACGACGCACGGGCCCGGGCAGCGGTCCCGCGGGCGCTGCTCGTCGGGACGGGCGCCACCACCGACGCCCACCATCCCACCAGTCCGCATCCGTCCGGCGCCGTCGCCCGGGCCGCGGTCGAGGCCGCGCTGCGCGACGCGGACTGGGAGGCCGAGGACGTCGAACACGTCAACGCGCACGGCACGTCGACACCGCTGGGCGACGCCACCGAAGCCGCTCTCATCAGCGGGGCCTACCCGCACCGGCCACCCGTCACCGCCCCCAAGGGGGTACTGGGCCACTGCATGGGGGCTGCCGGAGCCATCGAGGCGGGGCTGACGATCCTCACGCTGCAACGCGGCGTCGTTCCGCCGATCGCCAACCTGGACGCCCCGGCGCCCGAGTTCGACATCGACTGCGTCACCGAACAGCCTCGCCGGCGGCCCGTCCGGCGCGCCGTGAGCCACTCCTTCGGGTTCGGCGGCCACAATGCTGTGGTCGCCCTCCAGCGCCCGTAGGCATGGGGGAGCGGGCCGGGCCGGGACGGCCGGGGCGCCTGCGGCCCCACCACACCGCCGACCAGCCGCGCGGGGCAGCGTGATAGCTTGCCGAAGCCAGTCAAACTCCACGTAGGGGTCAGGGAATCCGGTGCGAATCCGGAGCTGACGCGCAGCGGTGAGGGGGACGGGCGGGGCCACGGCCACTGGGACGTCCACGGATGTCCTGGGAAGGCGTCCCGTCCGAAGGAACCCGAGTCCGAAGACCTGCTGGCACCTGCCGCCCGGTACCGGGCGGCAGCACTCCGTACACCGGGCTCCGCGCATGAGCCCTGAGACGCAGAGGGACTCCGTGCCGTCCATAGCCAGCCCTGTCCGCGCCGCCGCCCTGATCGCGGCGGCACTTCTCCTGCTGACCGCGTGCGGCGGAGGGACCGACAACTCTGCAGCCAAGTCGGCCGGTGGCGAAGGCTATCCGGTGACGCTCAGGAACTGCGGTCGCACCGTCACCGTCGCAGCCGCACCGCACCACGCCGTCTCCGTCGACCAGGGATCGACGGAGATCCTGCTCTCCCTCGGCCTCGCCGATCGGCTGGCGGCCACAGCCACCTGGACCGACCCGGTGATGAAGGGGCTGGAGAAGGCCAACGCGAAGGTGCCACGCCTCTCGGAGAACCGGCCGTCGTCGGAGAAGGTCCTCGACCAGGAACCCGACTTCGTCAGCGCCTCGTTCGAATCGACCCTCGCCAAGGGCGGCGTCGCCCCCCGGGAACAGTTCGAGGAGCTCGGTGTCCCCACCTACGTGTCGCCCGCCGACTGCACCGGCAAGGACAACAGCGGCGGCGGCGACGGAGCGCGTACCGAAGCACTGACCATGGACAGCGTCTACGGCGAAGTGCGCGACCTGGCTGCGGTGTTCGGCGTCCAGCAGCGCGGAGACGAGCTCGTCGCCCGGCTGCGGGAGCGGGTGAAGACGGCCACCGACGGCATCGACGCGTCCGACGCCACCCTCCTCTACTGGTTCTCCGACTCCAAGGCCCCGTACCTGGCGGGCTGCTGCGGCGCACCCGGCGTCATCACCAGGGAGCTCGGAGCGAAGAACGTCTTCGACGACACCCATGAGGAATGGCCGCAGATCAGCTGGGAGACCGTCGCCGACCGCAACCCCGACGTCCTGGTCATCGGCGATCTGACGCGCAAGGCACAGACCGCCGAGAGCGCCGCGAAGAAGATCGAGTTCCTGGAGTCCAATCCCGCGACGAAGAAGATGGACGCCGTCAAGCACAAGAGGTACGTGCTCCTCAGCGGCCAGGCCATGAACCCGTCCATCCGGACGGTCGAGGGTCTGGAACAGGTCGCCGCCGGGCTGCGGACGTTCGGGCTCGCCGGGTGACGGACACCGAACGGGGCGCAGCGGTACGTACGGAGCAGGCACCCGGAACCGATACGCACCGCAGGGCCGCCGGCGCGCGGGGGCTGCGCGACGGTGTGCTGTGGGCCGCGGGCGTCGCCCTGCTCGCGCTGTCCGTCGCCGTCGCCGTCACCATCGGCCCGGCCCGGATCTCCGTCGCCGACGTCTGGTCCGCGGTGGCCGCCCATCTCGGGGTGGGCGGCTCGCGGCTCACCCCGATCCGGGACGGCATCATCTGGAACCTGCGCATGCCCCGTACTCTGCTCGCCGCCGTGTGCGGCGCCGGGCTCGCGGTGTGCGGCACGGTCATGCAGTCCCTGCTCCGCAACCCGCTCGCCGACCCGTTCGTCCTCGGCGTCTCCTCCGGGGCGTCGACGGGCGCGGTCGTGGTCGTCGTGCTCGGGGTGGGCGGGGGAGCGGTGTCGGTCTCGACCGGGGCATTCGTCGGGGCGCTCTGCTCGTTCGCCCTGGTGCTGCTGCTCAGCCACACCCTCGGCGGTACGACGGACCGGGTCGTCCTCTCCGGCGTCGCGGCCATGCAGTTGTTCTCCGCACTGACCTCCTTCGTGGTGATGACCTCGGCCGACGCCGAGCAGACCCGAGGTGTGCTGTTCTGGTTGCTCGGCTCGCTCAGCGGGGTCGGCTGGACCGATGTGTGGGTCTGCTTCACCGTGCTCGTCGTGACCCTGCTGATCTGTCTGGGCCACGCCCGTACGCTCGACGCCTTCGCCTTCGGTCAGGACGCGGCCGCCGCACTGGGGGTCGACGTCGGCCGCGCCCGGATCCTGCTGCTCTGCACGACCGCGCTGCTGACCGCCGCGCTCGTCAGCTCGGCGGGCGCCATCGGCTTCGTCGGACTGGTGCTGCCCCATGCCGCCCGGGCGCTCAGCGGCTCCGGGCACCGGCGGCTGCTACCGGTCACCGCGCTGGCCGGGGCGGTGTTCCTGGTCTGGGTCGACACGCTCGCCCGGACCGTCCTCGACCCGCAGGAGGTGCCGGTGGGCGTCGTCACCGCCCTCATCGGCGTACCCGCGTTCGTTCTGGTCCTGTACCGCACCCGGAGGACCACATGACATCCAACGGCACCGCCGCAGGTCTGTGCGCCCAGCGGGTCTCCCGGGAGGCGGGGGGCCGTCTCGTCCTCGACGGGGTCTGCCTCGTCCCCCCGCCCGGCGCGACCGTCGGACTCCTCGGTCCCAACGGGTCGGGCAAGTCCACGCTGCTGCGGGTGCTCGCGGGGGTCCTCGTGCCGGCGGCGGGCGTGGTGACGCTCGACGGCGAACCGCTCGCAGCGCTCGGCCGGCGCACCGTCGCGCAGCGGGTCGCCGTGGTCGACCAGCACGCCGACACCCAGGTCGAGCTGCGCGTCAGGGACGTCGTCGGGCTCGGCCGCATTCCGCACCGCCGCGCCTGGTCGGCGCCCAGCCGCGCGGACGACGAAGCGGTACGCGAGGCGCTGGAACGCACCGGACTCGCCGAACGCAGCGACCAGTCCTGGCACACGCTCTCCGGGGGCGAGCGCCAGCGTGTCCAGATCGCCCGCGCACTGGCGCAGCAGCCGCGTGAACTGCTGCTGGACGAGCCGACGAACCATCTCGACATCCAGCACCAGTTGGAGCTCCTGTCCCTGGTCACCTCACTGCCCGTCACCGGCGTCATCGCCCTGCACGACCTGAATCTGGCCGCGATGTTCTGCGACCTGATCGTCGTCATGAAGGAGGGTCGGGTGGTGGCCGCCGGTACCCCGGCGGAGGTGATCACCGAGCAACTCATCGCGGACGTGTACCGGGTACGGGCGGTGGTCACCCAGGACGGCCCGGACGGGCGTCCCTCGGTGCGCTTTCTGCCCGGACGGGCGGAATAGCCGGACATGCGGAGCTGGAGGCGGACGCCGGCACAGTGCGGCCCCGCCCCTGGCCCGTCCGCTCCCGGGAGTCACGCCTGCCCTGGCCAGCGGGACCGGCCGCGGAACTCACCTGGTGAGGTCGTAGTGACGGTAGAGCTCCTCCTCCTCGGAGACGGAGAGATGCGCATCCGCGTCCACTCTCGGGGCGCCTTTCACGCGGTCCTTCGGATGAGGGATGTGCAGATCGGAGCCGACCCGGCGAGCGCCCTCCAGGGGCACGAAACTCTCCTTCATGCCGAACAGGCCGGTCTTCACCGTGATCCAGTCCGGTCTGCCGGTGGCGTCGTCGAGATACACCCGCCCCACGGTGCCGACCTTCTCGCCCCTGGGGTCGTACACCGTCAGGCCGTCGAGCTCCTTGGAATCCGTGAAACCGTCAGCGGCTCCCATGACCGGTTCCTCCTCGCCCGGGCGCGCGTTCCGTGGACGGCTCCACCGAGGTAGGGCACGTCCGGCTTCCATCGCGCCTCACCCGGATGGGCGATGCAACTTCCCGGCCCGGAACCGTGGCCCGGCGCATCCGGGGCGGCAGCGTGCGATGCCGGTGGTGGGGGAACAGCCCGGCGTTGGACCGTTCGGGTGAGGTCGTGCCGGGGGAGACGTACGTGGGACTGCGGACCGGCAGCCCGGGCGGCCCGGCCGAACGGCGCGCCGACGTGGCGCTCGCGGCGGCCGTCGGTCGGCCCCGGTGCGATCCGTCGGCGTTCCTGCCGGGTGAGCCCGGCTTCAGGCACCGCAACTCCCTTCATGCTTCCTTGACGCCTCCGGCGTAGCGTTCATTCTCAATCCATTGCAATGAATGACTGGTCGCCATTGCGTTAGATCTAAAACCATTGCAACGATTGTCGTGCTCTCACCTGCGTCAATGCTGGTAATGCGCAACGAACGTATTGATGGATTCGTGAATGCAACGTAGCGTTTCTGATGTCAGAAACAACGAGCCGACAGGAGAGCACCATGCAGAAGTTCGCCACCCCCGCGCCGATCTCCGCCGTCCTCGACATCCCCGCCGGGCGCATCCGGTTCATCGCCGCCGACCGGGCCGACACCGCGGCCGAGGTCCTGCCCGCGGACGCCTCGAAGGACCGCGACGTGAAGGCGGCGGAGCGGACCACGGTCGAATACGGCGACGGTGTCCTGCGGATCGAGGCCTCGGCGAAGAACCGGATCCTCGGCGGCTCCGGATCCATCGAGGTGACCGTCCAGCTGCCCGCCGGCTCCCGCGTCGAGGCGAAGACGGCCGGCGCCGAGTTCCGGGGCGTCGGACGACTCGGCGACGTCGCCTTCGAGGGCGCGCAGGGCTCGGTCGAGCTCGACGAGGCCGCGAGCGCCCGCCTCACCCTCCTCGCCGGCGACGTCTCGGTCGGCCGCCTGG
Organism: Streptomyces sp. NPDC057486; assembly: GCF_042802415.1. Lineage (NCBI taxonomy): Bacteria > Bacillati > Actinomycetota > Actinomycetes > Kitasatosporales > Streptomycetaceae > Streptomyces > Streptomyces sp. NPDC057486. The sequence continues at coordinate 35,056 of NZ_JBHVEE010000105.1, forward strand.
GCGGCCCCGCGGAGATCAGCACCCAGAAGGGCGACATCCGGATCGCCGAGGCCGTGCGCGGCACGGTCGAACTGCGCACCGAGGCCGGTGAGATCTCGGTCGGCGCCGCCCGTGGAGTCTCCGCCTCCCTCGACGCCGGCACCACCTACGGCCGGATCCACAACGCGCTCAAGAACACCGACGGCGCCGCAGCCGACCTGAACATCCACGCGACCACCGCCTACGGCGACATCGCCGCGCGCAGCCTCTGAAGGAGCACCCATCATGACCGACCTGGCCATCGCGGCGAACGGGCTGCGCAAGTCCTACGGCGACACGGTCGTGCTCGACGGCGTCGACCTGGCCGCCCCCGAGGGAACGATCTTCTCCCTGCTCGGCCCGAACGGCGCCGGCAAGACCACCGCCGTGAAGATCCTCTCCACCCTCATCTCCGCCGATCCGGGCACCGGCGACATCCACATCGGCGGTCACAACCTGGCCACCCGCCCCCAGGCGGTGCGTGCCGCGATCGGTGTCACCGGCCAGTTCTCCGCCGTCGACGGCCTGATCACCGGCGAGGAGAACATGCTCCTCATGGCGGACCTGCACC
>NZ_JBHVEE010000106.1:0-34952 GCF_042802415.1 Streptomyces sp. NPDC057486
TGCCGCCGAAGGCCGCCGCCATGGCCGCCGCAGCCGCGACCGTACAGCGAAGTCTGTGCCTGGTGCGCCTCATTGCGCCTCCCCGGGTTGTGGTTACCCCCGGTATTTACTGGCCGGTAGGCGACTTGGGAATACACAGAACAAGACAAGTGCTCAACTTTTTCAGGAGGTTGAACCACATGAACAACGCACAGGTCCCGGCGGACAGCGGCACAGCCGGAGAGAACTACCGCATCGAGCACGACTCGATGGGCGAGGTGAAGGTCCCCGCGGATGCCCGGTGGCGGGCCCAGACGCAGCGAGCCGTGGAGAACTTCCCGATCTCCGGCCAACGCCTGGAGCGGGCGCACATCGAGGCCCTGGCCCGGATCAAGGCGGCCGCGGCGAAGGTCAACGCCGAGCTGAAGGTGCTCGACCCGGACATCGCCGGCGCGATCCAGGACGCTGCCGCCGAGGTCGCCGAGGGCCGCTGGGACGCGCACTTCCCCATCGACGTCTTCCAGACCGGGTCCGGCACGTCCTCCAACATGAACACCAATGAGGTCGTGGCCACCCTCGCCACCGAACGCCTCGGCCGCGACGTCCACCCCAACGACCACGTCAACGCCTCGCAGTCGTCCAACGACGTCTTCCCGTCCTCCATCCACATCGCCGCGACCGCCGCCGTCACCGGCGAGCTGATCCCGGCGCTGGATCATCTGGCGGCCGCCCTGGAGCGCAAGTCCGTCGAGTTCGCGGCGGTCGTGAAGTCGGGACGCACCCACCTGATGGACGCCACGCCGGTGACGCTGGGCCAGGAGTTCGGCGGCTACGCGGCGCAGATCCGGTACGGCATCGAGCGGCTGTACGCATCGCTGCCGCGCCTCGCCGAGCTGCCCCTGGGCGGCACGGCCGTCGGCACCGGCATCAACACCCCGCCCGGCTTCTCCGCCGCCGTGATCGCCGAGGTCGCCCGTGTCACCGGACTGCCGTTCACCGAGGCCCGTGACCACTTCGAGGCGCAGGGCGCACGGGACGGGCTCGTCGAGACGTCCGGCCAGCTCCGTACGATCGCCGTCTCGCTCACCAAGATCTGCAACGATCTGCGCTGGATGGCCTCCGGGCCGCGCACCGGATTGGCCGAGATCAGTCTTCCCGACCTCCAGCCGGGTTCGTCGATCATGCCGGGGAAGGTGAATCCGGTCATTCCTGAAGCCGTGCTGATGGTGGCGGCCCAGGTGATGGGGAACGACGCGACGGTCGCCGTCGCCGGCGCGGCGGGCAACTTCGAACTGAATGTCATGCTGCCGGTCATCGCGAAGAATCTGCTGGAGTCCGTCCGGCTGCTGTCCAACGTCTCCCGGCTGCTGGCGGACCGCACTGTCGACGGCATCACCGCCGACGTGGAGCGGGCCAGGGAGTACGCGGAGTCCTCGCCGTCCGTCGTCACGCCGCTGAACAAGTACATCGGCTACGAGGAGGCGGCGAAGGTCGCCAAGAAGGCGCTCGCCGAGCGGCGGACGATCCGCGAAGTGGTGCTTGACTCGGGGTATGTGGAGCGCGGCGATCTCACGGTGGAACAGCTCGACGAGGCACTCGACGTGTTGCGTATGACCCGCCCGTGACGTGGATCGCAGCGACCGGGCGGGCGCGTCCCTAGGATCTCTCCATGGCAGGTACCGGAGACAGCGAACCCGGAGAAGTCGAGCCCGGAGAGACCGTGTTCTGGGCGCCGGGTGATCAGATTCTGTGGCGCTACCGCGGCAACGGTCCGCGGTCGCCCGGCCGCGCCCACAGCCCGGTCCACATCTGTCGTCCCGTCACCGTGGTCCAGGACACCGCCGAGCTCCTCGCCGTGTGGATGGCGCCCGGCACCGAATGCGTGAAGCCGGTCCTCGCCGACGGCACCAATGTGCACGCCGAGCCGCTCGCCACCCGGTACACCGCGCCCCGCACCACCGCCCGTTCGACCTGGTTCGGCACCGGCGTGCTCAAGCTCGCCCGGCCCGGCGAGCCCTGGTCGGTCTGGCTGTTCTGGGATCGCGGCTGGCGCTTTCGCAACTGGTACGTGAACCTGGAGGAACCGCGCACCCGCTGGGCGGGCGGCATCGACTCCGAGGATCACTTTCTCGACATCGCCGTCAACCCCGACCACAGCTGGCGCTGGCTGGACGAGGACGAGTTCGCGCAGGCGCAGCGGGTCGGGCTGATGGACCGGGACACCGCGCGGCGGGTACGGGAGGCGGGCCGCGCGGCCGTCCGCGTGATCGACGCGTGGGGGGCGCCGTTCCGGGACGGCTGGGAGAACTGGCGGCCCGATCCGCGGTGGCGGGTACCCGCGCTGCCGGATGACTGGGACCGTACGCCCTCGCATATGCCATCGTGAGACCCTTGATGCACCCCAGGGGGGCAAACGTAGGATCGTCCTCCGGAGGGCTGCTCCGCTTCAACCGGCGGGCGCGGCGCAGGACCTGACCGCAAGTCATCGCACGAGTTGCACGATCTTCATGAGCCGCATCAGTTGCATGAGTCGCAAGAACCGCATGGACCACGACGAGGGGGTGGAGACGTGCACGCTGTCCGCCGCCCATGCGCCGGAAACGTTGTCACCTACACACCTCGCAGGCATACGGTTTCGGCCCCGCCGAGCGGGGCATGCGGTGACAGCCGTTGTCATCGCCGCTCCTGCCGGGGCACAGTGGCGCCCCACAAGGTGATTGCCTCATACAACCGGCCCGGACGGACGGAACCCCACGCGTGACGGAGCACCCCACCTCCCACGAAGGCCGGCAGCCTCTCGCCGCCCGGTCGCAGGAACGCACCCGGCCGCGGCAGCAGGATGCCGCGCCGCAGGCCGCGCCTGCCTCCGCAGCGATCCCGGGGCCGACCCCGGCGCCCGGCTCCGGATCGAACCCCACGGCGATTCCCGGTCCCGCCGGCGCACCGAACCCGGCGACCGCGCCGAGCGCCGCCGCGGCCGGACCGGACCCGCAGGCGGTGGCCCGCCGCGAGGGCGACCGGTTGCGCTTCGTGGGCGCCGCGACCCGCCGGATCGCCCGCGGCATCGACCTGGACGAGATCGTCCTTGGGCTGTGCCGGGCCAGCGTGCCGACGTTCTCCGACGCCATACTCGTCTACCTCCGCGACCCGCTCCCGGTCGGCGACGAGCGTCCCGTCACTCCGTTCGTGCTGCGGCTGCGCCGGTCCGACCGGCTGCGTTTAAGCGATGAGGATTCCGAGGTCTCCGCCTCCGCGGAGAGCGAGCGGCTGCGGCTGCCCGCTCTCGACCCGCACGCCGATCTGATGCCCGCGGCCGAGCTCTGCGAGGTCCGGGCGGGCGGCGCGCTCGCCGAGGTGCTGCGCGGCGTACGGCCCGTCTTCGGCGACTCCGCGACGGCCCGCGTCGCCCTGCCCGAACTGCTCGGCGCCGGGCGCACCGTACCCTCCGGCCACCGGGCGATCCTCGCCCCGCTGCGCGGCCGCCGGAGGGTGATCGGTGCTGCCGTCTTCCTGCGCGGGACCGAGCGGCCCCCCTTCGAGGCCAACGACCTGTTGGTGGCCGCGCAGCTGGCGACGCACACCGCGCTGGGCATCGACAAGGCCGTGCTGTACGGGCGCGAGGCGTACATCGCCGACGAGCTGCAGCGCACCATGCTGCCCGACTCGCTGCCGCAGCCCACCGGTGTCCGGCTCGCCTCCCGCTACCTTCCGGCCGCCGAGACCGCCCGGGTCGGTGGCGACTGGTACGACGCGATCCCGCTGCCCGGCAGCCGGGTCGCCCTGGTCGTCGGCGACGTCATGGGCCACTCCATGACCTCCGCGGCGATCATGGGGCAGCTGCGTACCACCGCGCAGACCCTCGCCGGGCTCGACCTGCCGCCGCAGGAGGTCCTGCACCACCTCGACGAGCAGGCACAGCGACTCGGCAGCGACCGCATGGCGACCTGCCTGTACGCGGTCTACGACCCTGTCGCCCACCGGATCACCATCGCCAACGCCGGGCACCCGCCGCCCGTCCTGCTTCACCTGGGTGGCCGCGCCGAGGTGCTGCGGGTGCCGCCCGGTGCCCCGATCGGCGTCGGCGGGGTCGACTTCGAGGCGGTCGAGCTGGACGCGCCCTCGGGCGCCACGCTGCTGCTGTACACCGACGGTCTGGTGGAGTCCCGGCTGCGGGACGTCTGGACCGGGATCGAACAGTTGCGCGAACGACTCGCCGCCACCGCCCGGCTCACCGGACCGGACCATTCGCCGCCGCTGGAGGCGCTCTGCGACGACGTGCTCGACATGCTCGGCCCCGGCGACCGGGACGACGACATCGCGCTGCTCGCCGCCCGCTTCGACGGGATCGCGCCGAGTGATGTCGCGTACTGGTTCCTGGAACCGGAGGACTCCGCCCCCGGACGGGCCCGTCGACTGGCCCGCAGGGCGCTCGGCCGGTGGGGGCTCGACGAACTCTCGGACTCGGTGGAGTTGCTGGTCAGCGAGGTGGTCACCAATGCGGTGCGGTATGCGGAGCGGCCGGTCACGCTGCGGCTGCTGCGGACCGACATCCTGCGCTGCGAGGTCGGTGACGACGCCCCGCAGCTGCCCCGGCAGCGCCGGGCGCGCGACATGGACGAGGGCGGCCGCGGACTGTTCCTGGTGAACCGGCTGGCCAGACGGTGGGGGGCGACCCGGCTGTCGACCGGCAAGGTCGTCTGGTTCGAGATGCCGACCCGCAGCCAGTAGGAGGAGCTCACAGCACCTCGCCACATTTGGACAAATAGGGACGATCGCCACATGTTGCCATCCTCCCGTCGTCGGAGTTGACTTCAGTCGTGACCGGGCGCCGCCTGGACGATTTGACCGACACCCCGCACCGACGGGAGGACGCTCGTGTCCGAGAAGACCAAGAACACTCCCTACACCACGAACAACGCCGGGAACCCGGTGGAGAGCGACGAACATTCGCTCACCGTCGGATCCGACGGGCCGATCCTGCTCCAGGACCACTACCTCATCGAGAAGATGGCCCAGTTCAACCGTGAACGGGTCCCCGAGCGGGTGGTCCACGCCAAGGGTTCCGGGGCCTACGGCACCTTCGTCGTGACCAACGACGTCAGCCAGTTCACCAAGGCGGACCTCTTCCAACCGGGCAAGCAGACCGCCATGCTCGCCCGATTCTCCACGGTCGCCGGCGAACAGGGCTCCCCGGACACCTGGCGCGACCCCCGCGGTTTCGCGCTGAAGTTCTACACGGAGCACGGCAACTACGACATGGTCGGCAACAACACGCCGATCTTCTTCGTACGGGACCCGATGAAGTTCCAGGACTTCATCCGCTCGCAGAAGCGCCGCCCGGAGAGCGGGATCCGCGACCACGACATGCAGTGGGACTTCTGGACCCTCTCCCCCGAGTCCGCGCACATGGTGACGTGGCTGATGGGCGACCGGGGCATCCCGAAGACCTACCGCAACATGAACGGATACAGCTCGCACGCCTATATGTGGGTGAACGCGGGTGGCGAGCGGTTCTGGATCAAGTACCACTTCAAGACCGACCAGGGCATCGACTTCTACACCCAGGCCGATGCCGACGAGATGGCAGGTATCGACGGCGATGTCCACCGCCGCGACCTGTTCGAGTCGATCAAGCGCGGCGATCACCCGAGCTGGACGCTGTACGTCCAGGTGATGCCGTTCGACGACGCACCGGACTACCGGTTCAACCCGTTCGACCTGACCAAGGTGTGGCCGCACGGCGACTACCCGCTGATCGAGGTCGGCCGGATGACGCTGAACGAGAACCCCGAGGACTTCTTCGTCCACATCGAGCAGGCGTCCTTCGAGCCGTCGAACCTGGTGCCCGGCATCGGTCCGTCGCCCGACAAGATGCTGCTCGGCCGGCTCTTCTCGTACCCCGACACCCACCGGTACCGGATCGGCCCGAACTACGCGCAGCTGCCGCCGAACCGGCCGCGCTTCGGTCGGAACTCGTACGCGAAGGACGGCCCGATGCGGTACGAGCCGACGCGCACGGGAGCGGTCTACGCACCGAACTCGTACGGCGGACCGGCCGCGGATACCGAGCGCTTCGGCGACCCGGCGGGCTGGGCCACGGCGGGCGAGATGGTCCACGAGGCGTACAAGCTGCACCGGGAGGACGACGACTGGGGCCAGGCGGGCACCATGGTCCGCAAGGTGCTCGACGACGCGGCGCGCGAGCGGCTCGTGTCGAACATTTCCGGCCATCTCCTGGACGGTGTGAGCCGCCCGGTCCTGGAACGGGCGCTGCAGTACTGGCGCAACGTGGACAAGGACCTCGGCGACCGGGTCGCCAAGGAGGTCAACGGCGGCTGACCACGCACGCCGGACATACGGCGAAGGGTGCCACGGAGCGTATCCGTGGCACCCTTCGCCGTATCTGCCGGGTGTGCCGTGCGTGAGCCGCGTCAGCCCTGCACGCGGCCGTTCTGCCTGCCGTCCGCCGGTTTCAGCGGGACTTCGGCACTGTCCGTCGGGTCCGGGACGGTCGGCGGCCCGCTCGACGTGCCGCCCGAGGGCGTCGGGTCGGACGGCGCAGACGGGGGCGGACTGTTCGTCGGCGGCTCGGAGGACGGTGCCTCGCTGGACGGCTGGTCCGACGGGCTGGCCGACTCCGACGGCTGTCCGCTCGGGCTCGGCGAGGTCGAGGACGGCGGCGGCGTCACGGCCGCCCCCATGTCCGTGTCCAGGTCGAAGGCGCTTCGCCCGCCCATCACCTGGAACGTGTAGTCCGCCCAGATCTCGGCCGGGAAGCCACCGCCGTTGACGCGGCCGCCGCCCGCGGCGCCCTTCAGGGTCACCTGCGAACCCTTCTGGACCTGCTTGCCGTCGGCCCCCTTGTGGGACTCTGCGGCCTCACCGAAGAGACCGACCGAGGTGACGAGCTTCGGGGTGTAGCCGGTGAACCAGGCCGACTTGTTGTTGTCCGAGGTACCCGTCTTGCCGGCCACCTGCTGGCCGCCGCGGCCCGGGGCCTCGCGCACCGAGACCCGGGCCGTGCCGTCGTCGACCACGCCGGTCAGCACCGAGGTCACCGAGTCCGCGGCCTGGCGGCTGATCACCTGCTCGCCGATCGGGTCGGGCAGCGCGATCGGGGCGCCGCCCTGCCGGGAGGCGGACTTCACGATCGACGGGGTGACCTTCTTGCCGTGGTTGTCGAGCGTCGCGTAGATCCCGGCCATCTCCATGGGGCTCGCGCCCATCGAGCCGAGGGTCTGCGCGGGCACGACCGGCAGGCCCTCGACGTCCATGCCGAGCTTGCCCGCGGTCTGCATCACCTTGTCCATGTGGACGTCCACGCCCATCTGCGCGAAGACGGAGTTGATGGACTTGTTCATCGCCGTCTGGACGGTGACCTGGCCATAGTTCGCGTTGTCCTCGTTCGGCGGCGCGAAGGCGATGTCACTGCCCTCGACCGGGCGCCGGCTGTTGCCGTCGTACCGGGTGTTGGCGGTGATCGGCTGCCCGTCCTGCGTCTGGGCCTCCTGGTCGAGCGCCGCGGCGAGGATGATCGGCTTGAAGGTGGAGGCGGGCTGGTAGTCGCGCCGGGTGGCGTTCGACGTCCAGTGCTCGGTCAGCCCGGTGCCCCCGTACAGGGCGACGACCGCGCCGGTCTTCGGGTTCACCGAGACCGCGCCGGCCTGCACGTCCTTGTCGACGCTGCGGCCCTTCGTGTCGAGCTTGCTGGTCAGCCTGGCCTTGACCGACTGCTCCAGCTGCTGCTGCTTCTTCTTGTCGATGGTGACCGTGATGGTCCAGCCGCCCGCGTCGAACTGCTCGTCACTGAGGTGCTCCTGCTTCTGCACCACGGCGCGCGCCGCGTTGACGATGTAGCCCTTCTGGCCGGTGAGACCGTCCGCGGGCTTGGGGCCCTGCGGCACCGGGAACTGCAGCCCCTGGCGCTTGCCGGCGTCCAGCCAGTGCTCGCCGACCATGTTGTTCAGTACGTAGTTCCAGCGCTCCTTGACCAGCCGCTTGCCCGTGGGCGAGGCGACGGCCCAGTCGTACTGGCTCGGTGCCTGGAGCAGCGCCGCGAGGTACGCGCCCTCGGCGACGTCCAGGTCCCGGGCGTCCTTGCCGTAGTACGCCTGCGCGGCGGCCTGGATGCCGTAGGCGCCGCGGCCGTAGTAGCTGGTGTTGATGTACCCGGCGAGGATGTCGTTCTTGCTCTTCTTCTGGTCGACCTTGAGGGAGATCACCAGCTCCTTGAGCTTGCGGGTGACCGTCTGGTCCTGGTCCAGGTAGTAGTTCTTGACGTACTGCTGGGTGATGGTCGAGCCACCCTGCTTGCCCTTGCCGGAGATCGTGTTGATCAGACCGCGCGCGGTGCCCTTGAAGTCGACGCCCTTGTCCGTGTAGAAGGACTTGTTCTCGGCGGCGACGAAGGTCCTCTGCACGTCCTTGGGGACCTCGGACAGCCCCACTATCTCCCGGTTGACCTTGCCGGTGCGGGCCAGGACGGTGCCGTCGGGGTACTTGTAGACGTTGCTCTGGAGCTTGGCCTGGGCGTTGCCCTCGGGTACGTCCACGATCATGTAAAGCACGAAGAACGCGCCCATGCCGAGCAGGCAGAACCCGAAGAACGTGCCCAGCAGTTTCTTCCACGTGAAGAGTCTGCGTATGCCGCCGCTCTTCGTAGCCCGTCGCGCACCGCGCTGTTGGGCTCGTCGCGCATCCGCTCGACCCATCGCTGTGTTGCTCCCTGTTTCTCTGCTCGCCCGGATCCCCCTCGGCCCAGCCAGCTAACACTGTCGGCGGGGACAAAAGGCAAGAGATCCGGTCCTTTGTGGACGTGACAATCAGCACCCGTTTCTTAGGGAACCGACGAACGAGAGGTGCACAAGGTTGCGAGAACAGCTAATCTGATATCAGATTGCTAGTACTCTTCCAGCAGACAAACAGGGGGATTCCATGACCGACCAGCCCGCTTCGCACAGCGACCAACTCCCCGAGATGCCGGAACCCCGGGTCCGGGAGACCACGGCCCATTCCATTCCCGGCGGGCTCGGTCTCCTCCTGACCGTCCTCGGCGTCTTCCTCGGCGTCGGGCTGGCGATCATCGGCGGCGTCCTGGGCGCGAACGGGCACAACGGGGTGGGGATCCCGATCTTCATCCTCGGCCTGCTGCTCGTCATCGCCTCGTTCTTCTGCATGAGCGGCGTCAAGATGGTCGCGCCCGGCGAGGCCCGCGTCATCCAGCTCTTCGGCCGGTACGTCGGCACGATCCGCGCCGACGGACTGCGCTGGATCAACCCGCTCACCAGCAGCCGCAAGATCTCCACCCGGGTCCGCAACCACGAGACCGCGGTCCTGAAGGTCAACGACGCGTACGGCAACCCGATCGAGCTCGCCGCGATCGTCGTCTGGAAGGTCGAGGACACGGCTCAGGCGCTCTTCGAGGTCGACGACTTCCTGGAGTTCGTCGCCACACAGACGGAGGCAGCGGTCCGGCACATCGCGATCGAGTACCCGTACGACGCCCACGACGAAGGCGGCCTGTCACTGCGCGGCAACGCGGAGGAGATCACCGAGAAGCTGGCCGTCGAACTCACGGCCCGGGTGCAGGCCGCCGGCGTACGGATCATCGAGTCCCGCTTCAGCCACCTCGCGTACGCCCCCGAGATCGCCTCCGCCATGCTTCAGCGACAGCAGGCAGGGGCCGTCGTCGCGGCCCGTCAGCAGATCGTCGAGGGCGCGGTCGGCATGGTCGAGATGGCGCTCACCCGGATCGCCGAGCAGGACATCGTGGAGCTGGACTCCGAGCGCAAGGCGGCGATGGTCAGCAATCTCATGGTCGTGCTGTGCGGAGACCGGGCGGCGCAGCCGGTACTCAATACGGGCACCCTGTACCAGTGACAGGAGACAGGCCACCCGCCCGCAAGCAGGTACTGCTGCGGCTGGATCCGGCGGTGCATGACGCGGTGGCGCGGTGGGCGTCGGACGAGTTGCGCAGCGCGAATGCGCAGATCGAGTTCCTGCTGCGCAGGGCGCTGGCGGAGGCGGGCCGGCTGCCGCGCGCCGCCGGCCCTCTGCCGCGCCGCGGCCGCCCTCCACGATCACCGGCCCCCGGGGACGAGTAGCCCTCGACCGCCGGCAGGCCCGCATGCCCCCTCGGCGCGGGAAGGGCTCGCCGTTCCCGCGCCGGAGGACTTGCCCCCGATCGCCGGAGGGGCCGGGGCACCCGGCCGTGGTCGACCCGGGCCAGGTATACACGCCAGGTATACACACCGTGTACAGTGCCGGGCATGTCTATCGGCCACACCCTGCTGGGACTCCTGGAGTCCGGCCCCCGCCACGGCTACGACCTCAAGCGCACGTTCGACGAGAAGTTCGGCCACGACCGCCCCCTGCACTACGGCCAGGTCTACTCGACCATGTCCCGGCTCCTCAAGAACGGCCTCGTCGAGGTCGACGGCATCGAGAGCGGCGGCGGCCCCGAGCGCAAGCGGTACGCCATCACCGAGGCCGGGATCACCGACGTCTCGGCCTGGCTCGCCCAGCCCGAGAAGCCGGAGCCGTATCTCCAGTCGACGCTCTACACCAAGGTCGTCCTGGCCCTGCTCACCGGCCGCAGCGCCGCCGATCTGCTGGACGCCCAGCGCTCCGAGCACCTGCGCCTGATGCGTATCCTCACCGACCGCAAGCGCAAGGGCGATCTGGCCGACCAGCTGATCTGCGACCACGCGCTGTTCCACCTCGAGGCCGACCTCCGCTGGCTGGAACTGACCACCGCGCGACTCGGCCAGCTCGCGAAGGTGGTGAACCCGTGACTCCCGCCGGTTCCCTCCTGACCGCCCACGACCTGCACAAGTCGTACGGTTCGACGTCGGCGCTCGACGGCGCCTCGTTCTCCATCCACCCCGGCGAGGTCGTCGCCGTCATGGGTCCGTCCGGGTCCGGCAAGTCGACCCTCCTGCACTGCCTCGCCGGGATCGTCACCCCCGACCGCGGCACCATCACCTACGCGGGCCGCGAGCTCTCCACGATGTCCGACGCCGAACGCAGTGCCCTGCGCCGCACCGAGTTCGGCTTCGTCTTCCAGTTCGGCCAGCTCGTCCCGGAGCTGACCTGTGTGGAGAACGTCGCCCTGCCGCTCCGGCTCAGCGGCGTCCGGCGCAAGGACGCCGAGCGCACCGCCCTGACATGGATGGAGCGCCTGGAGGTCGACGATCTCCGCGCCAAGCGCCCGGCCGAGGTCTCCGGCGGTCAGGGTCAGCGCGTGGCCGTGGCCCGAGCCCTCGCCTCCTCCCCCAAGGTGATCTTCGCGGACGAGCCGACCGGCGCCCTGGACTCCCTCAACGGAGAGCGGGTCATGGAACTGCTCACCGATGCCGCCCGGTCCGCCAACGTCGCCGTGGTCCTGGTGACGCACGAGACCCGCGTCGCCGCGTACTCCGACCGTGACGTCACGGTGCGCGACGGCCGGGCCCTCGGTCTGGAGCACGCGGTATGACCCTGCTCGACCGCACGACGGACCCGGTCACCGAGCGGCCCCGGCCCACCGGGCCCTCCCGGTTCGCCGCACTGCCGCGCGATCTCGGTCTCGGCATACGGTTCGCCTGCTCAGGGGGGCGCGAGGGCTGGACCCGCACCCTGCTCACCGCCGTCGGCGTGGGTCTCGGTGTGGCGCTGCTGCTGGCCGCCGCCTCCGTACCGCATCTGATCGACCACCGCTCCGCGCGTGAGCAGGCCCGCACCGAGGCCGCGGGCCCGTCCCGATCCGCCGTCCCGAAGTCGGACACCACGGTCCTTCGGATCGACGCGGAGACCGAGTACCGCGGCCGCACCGTCACGGGCTTCCTGATGCGTCCGGACGGTACGCACCCGGTCACCCCGCCCGGAGTGGCACGCTTCCCGGGTCCGGACGAGATGGTCGTCTCACCTGCCCTGAAGGAGCTCCTCGGTTCCTCGGACGGCGGTCTGCTCAAGGAGCGGCTGCCGTACAGGATCACCGGCACGATCACCGACACCGGCCTGATCGCGCCCGGCGAACTGCTTTTCTACGCGGGCAGCGACACGCTGACCCCCGCCCGTGGCGGTCACCGGCTGGCCGGCTACGGCGACCCCGGCCCGGCACAGCCCCTGACCCCCGTTCTCATCGTCCTGATCATCATGATCTGCGTCGTGCTGCTGGTGCCGGTCGCGATCTTCATCGCGACGGCCGTCCGCTTCGGCGGCGACCGCCGCGACCGCCGGCTCGCCGCACTGCGCCTGGTGGGTGCGGACATCCGGACGACCCGCCGGATCGCCGCCGGCGAGGCGTTCTTCGGCGCGGTGCTCGGCCTCCTCGTCGGCCTGGCGTTGTTCCTGGTGGGGCGTGAGTTCATCGGCAGCGTCGAGGTGTGGGACGTCAGCGCGTTCCCGTCCGACCTGGTGCCCGAGCTCTGGCTGGCCGCGCTGATCGCCGTGGCGGTTCCGGTGTCGGCGGTGCTCGTCACCCTGACCGCCCTGCGTTCCGTGGTGATCGAGCCGCTCGGCGTCGTACGCAACAGCCGCAGCCGCAGCCGCCGGCTCTGGTGGCGGCTGCTGGTGCCGGTCGCGGGACTGGTGGTGCTCGGGGTCACCGGCAAGGTCTCCCCGGGTGCCCCCGTCGATCCGTATCCGATCGCGGGCGGTGCCGTGCTGGTCCTGGTGGGGCTCGCACTGCTGCTGCCGTGGCTGGTCGAGGCATGCGTGAAGCGGCTGCGCGGCGGACCGGTCCCCTGGCAGCTCGCCACGCGCCGACTGCAGTTGAACAGCGGGGCGGCGGCCCGCGCGGTCAGCGGCATCACGGTCGCGGTGGCGGGCGCGGTGGCCCTGCAGATGCTGTTCGCCGCGGTGGGCGACGAGTTCAACCGGGTGACGGGGCAGGACCCGGCGCGAGCCCAGTTCTTCACGTTCTCCGAGAACGTGAGCGGCGACGCCGCCACCCGGACCATCAAGGAGTTCCGGGCCACCAAGGGCGTGGAGGCGGTCATCGGCACGGTCGAGGTGTACGCGACCAGGCCGGGCACGTACACCGACGACGAGATCCAGCCCACCACCTTGCTGACCATCGGCGACTGCGCGACTCTGCGCGAGCTCGCCCGGATCGGCTCCTGCGAGGAGGGCGACGCGTTCGTCGTCCACCCGCGGAACGACAAGAAGATGAGCGACTGGGTGGACAAGGCCGCCCGCAAGGGCAAGGAGGTGGAGATCGGCTCGGGCTCGGCCCAGCAGAACGGCAAGGGGGCGAAGCGCTGGACGCTGCCCGTCGACGCCCCGACGGTGGTCGACCGCCGCGACCCGATGGGCGAGGACCACTGGGGGATCATGGCGACCGTGGGTGCGATCGACCCGACCACGCTGCCGGGCGCGAGGACCAGGGCGCAGATCCGGGTCGACGAGGGCGTCGAGGACGTGGCCGAGTACGTACGGAACACCGCGGCCCGACTCGATCCCGGCATGCGGGTGTTCACCCTGAGGTCGGTCGCGCGCGACCGGCAGTACGCCAGCGTGCAGCAGGGACTTCAGGTCGGCGCGACCGCGACCCTGCTGCTGATCGCCGCGTCGATGCTGGTCTCCCAGCTGGAGCAGTTGCGGGAGCGGGGGCGCCTGCTGTCGGTCCTCGTCGCCTTCGGCACCCGGCGGACCACCCTCGGCTGGTCGGTGCTGTGGCAGACCGCCGTACCGGTGGTCGTCGGTCTGGTGGTGGCGGTCGCGGGCGGACTCGGGCTCGGCGCGGTGATGATCCGGATGATCGCCAAGGAGGTCACCGACTGGTGGCTGTTCCTGCCGATGATCGGCGCGGGTGCGGGGCTGATCCTGGTGGTCACTCTGATCTCGCTGCCCGCCCTGTGGCGCCTGATGCGGCCGGACGGTCTCCGTACCGAGTGAGGGGGGCGGGGCGCGGTTCCTCCAGGAGGACGGACCACGCCCCGCGCCGCACTGCCGACACACGCCCTAGGCGTCCGTGGCCACCCGTACGGGCAACACCCGCATCGCCTCGCGCAACGCGGCGGCGAACTCCTCGAACTCGCCCTGCCGGGCCGCCCCTGTCCGCATTCCCAGCGCCACCCGCCGCGAAGGAGCGGGGTCCGCGAAGTACCCCGTGGTCAGCGCGTCGTTGCGGGCGGTCTCGACGGTCACGGCGGTGCGCGGCAGCAGTGTCACCCCGAGTCCGCCCGCGACCAGCTGCACCAGCGTGGAGAGCCCGGCCGCGGTGGTGGTGACCGGCGCCCCCTCCGTACGGCCGGCCTCCCGGCAGATGTCGAGGGCCTGATCGCGCAGGCAGTGCCCCTCGTCGAGCAGCAGCAACGGCAGTTCGCGCAGCGCCTCGCGCGGGATGTCGGCGCGCCCGCCCAGCCAGTGGCTGCGCTCCATGACCAGCACGAAGTCCTCGTCGAAGAGCGGGAGTTCGGTCACCTGTGGTACCCCGAGCGGTACGGCGAGCAGCAGCAGGTCCAGCCGTCCGGCGGCCAGCCCCTCCAGCAGCGAGGAGGTCTGCTCCTCGTGCACCTGGAGGTCGAGCTCCGGGTAGCGGTCGTGGACCAGCCGCAGCACGGCCGGCAGGAGATACGGGGCGACGGTCGGGATCACACCGAGTCTGAGCACTCCGGTGAACGGCGCCCGGACCGCCTCGGCCTCCTCCATCAGCTCGCCCACGGCCTCCAGCACCACCCGGGCCCGCACCGCGAGCCGTTCCCCGGCGGGCGAGAGCAGCACCTTGCGCGTCGTACGCTCGATGAGCTGGACACCGAGCGCCTCCTCCAGTGCGGACACGGCTCCGGAGAGCGCGGGCTGACTCATCCCGATCGCTGCCGCCGCGTCCCGGAAGTGCAGATGTTCGGCCACGGCCGTGAAGGCGCGCAGCTGTGACAGGCTGGGCTGTTTGGGGCGATTGCCCTGCTTGCTCTGCGCCACTGATAGGCACCTCCGATCATCACGACCAAGTGTAGCTATTTCCGCGATCAATGCACTCTGTGCCATGGTGGACACCGTCCAACCCTCAGGAAGTCCCGCAAAAGGGAATTCCTACGCTGCAAGGAGAGCGCGTGCTCACTGTCGGTGACAAGTTCCCCGAGTTCGACCTGACTGCTTGTGTTTCGCTGGAGAGCGGCAAGGAGTTCGAGCAGATCAACCACAAGACCTACGAGGGTCAGTGGAAGATCGTCTTCGCGTGGCCGAAGGACTTCACCTTCGTGTGCCCCACCGAGATCGCCGCCTTCGGCAAGCTGAACGACGAGTTCGCCGACCGTGACGCCCAGATCCTCGGCTTCTCCGGTGACTCCGAGTTCGTGCACCACGCCTGGCGCAAGGACCACCCGGACCTGACCGACCTGCCTTTCCCGATGATGGCCGACTCGAAGCACGAGCTCATGCGTGACCTCGGCATCGAGGGCGAGGACGGCTTCGCGCAGCGCGCCGTCTTCATCGTCGACCAGAACAACGAGATCCAGTTCACGATGGTGACCGCCGGTTCCGTGGGCCGTAACCCCAAGGAGGTCCTCCGGGTCCTCGACGCCCTGCAGACCGACGAGCTGTGCCCCTGCAACTGGACCAAGGGCGAGAACACCCTGGACCCGGTCGCGCTCCTCGCGGGCGAGTGAGCTGACACCGACATGGCACTCGACGAACTGAAGGCCGCTGTTCCGGACTTCGCCAAGGACCTGAAGCTGAACCTCGGTTCGGTCATCGGGAACAGCGAGCTCCCGCAGCAGCAGCTGTGGGGCACCGTCCTCGCCTGCGCGATCGCCTCGCGCTCGCCGAAGGTGCTGCGCGAGCTGGAGCCGGAGGCCAAGGCCAACCTCTCCGCCGAGGCGTACACCGCGGCGAAGTCGGCGGCCGCCATCATGGCGATGAACAACGTCTTCTACCGGACCCGGCACCTGCTGTCGGACCCCGAGTACGGGACGCTCCGTGCGGGTCTGCGGATGAACGTCATCGGCAAGCCCGGCGTGGAGAAGGTCGACTTCGAACTGTGGTCGCTCGCCGTCTCCGCGATCAACGGCTGCGGCCAGTGCCTGGACTCCCACGAGCAGGTGCTGCGCAAGGCCGGCGTGGACCGTGAGACCATTCAGGAAGCCGTCAAGATCGCCTCGGTGATCCAGGCGGTCGGCGTCACCCTCGAAGCCGAGGCCGTGCTCGCCGAGCAGTAAGCAGGACCCCTGATACGAGAAGGGCCCCGAGGACGACCGACCGTCCACGGGGCCCTTCTTTCCGCCCTACTCCGTCTCCGGCTGCGCCACTGCCCCGTAGGCGTCGCCGTCGACGTGTTCCCCGGGTGGCGGTGCCGGCGCCCGGGTCGGCGCGACGCCGACCGTCGTGGCGCCGCGCGGCTGCGGTGCGTGCCGCAGCGCCTCCTCCTGCCCGTACTTCCGCAGATAGCCGACCACCGTGTTGGTGACGGCGACCAGCGGCACGGCGACGACCGCACCGCTGATGCCCGCGACCATGCCGCCCGCTGCGACCGAGAGGACGACGGCGAGCGGGTGGACGCGTACCGCACGGCCGAGGATGAACGGCTGCAGCACATGGCCCTCGATCTGCTGCACGGCCAGCACCACGAGCAGCACCATCAGCGCGGTGAACACGCCCTCGGTGACCAGCGCGACGACCACCGCGAGCGCTCCGGAGATCACGGCGCCGACGAGCGGGATGAAGGCGAAGAGAAAGATGAAGACGGCGAGCGGCACCGCCATCGGCACATCGAGGAACCAGATGCCGAGCCCGATGAAGATCGCGTCGATCAGGGCGACCAGCACCGTGCCCCGCACATAGGCGGTCAACGTCCGCCAGGCACGTGGCCCGGCGCCCGCGACACCCGGCCGCGCCTGTGCGGGCACCAGCTTCAACACCCAGCGCCAGATGCGCTTTCCGTCGTACAGCAGGAAGAGCGTCGAGAACATCGCCAGCAGTATCCCGGTGAGGACCTCCACCATCACGGTGACGCCCTGGAGGCCGGCGGACGTTATCTCCTCGGTGTTGGTACCGATGGTGTCGCTGAGGTTCTTCGCGACATCGTTGATCTGCTGCTCGGTGACATGGAAGGGGCTGTCGAGCAGCCAGAGCTTCAACTCGTCGATACCGTCCCGCACCTTGTCGGAGAGGGTGTCGAGGTTGTCCATGACCTGCCAGACCACGAACCAGCCGACCAGGCCCATGATGACGAAGCCCAGTATCGCGGTGACGGCGGTGGCGAGACCCCGCGGAAGTCCGTACCTCCGCAGCCGGGCGACGGTCGGCTGCAGCATCGCGGTGACGAGCAGCGCGGCGGCGAACGCCAGCACCACCAGCTGTACGGCGCTGATGACCTTCATCAGCACCCAGAGCGTGCCCGCGAGGACGAGCAGCCGCCAGCCGGCCTCGGCCGCGACGCGCATCCCCCAGGGGATCGCCGAGACCGGATCGGGGCGGGCGGCGACTGCCGGTGCGTAGGCGGGCGGCGCCGGGACCCGGCCGGGGTCGGTGGACCGGTCTTCGGCGGTGGACACCGCGGCGGCGAACGCGACCGGGACCGCGGCCCGTGTGTCCCTGTCCGCCTCGACGTCCCCGTCGAGGTCCTCCTCGGCCTCCGCTGCGGCGCGACGTTCCTCCAGGCGGTCGCCCAGCTCGGTCAGTTCGGCGCCCAGCCGCCCGAGCCACCCTGGCAGTTTCGACATAAGTGTTCCTCTACCCCCGAGTTCTCTCCCCACCACTCCCCCCGGAGTCGTCCGGACGACGGTACACGCGCGAAGCCCCCCACCGTAGGACGGTGAGGGGCTTCGCAAGGTTGAGACCGGAACCTCGGAAGGTTCTAGTACCAGTGGTTCGCCTGCCAGAAGGACCAGGCGCCGCACGGGGAGCCGTAACGGCCGTCCATGTAGTTGAGGCCCCACTTGATCTGGGTGGCCGGGTTGGTCTGCCAGTCGGCACCGGCGGACGCCATCTTGGAACCGGGGAGCGCCTGGACGAGCCCGTACGCGCCGGAGGACGCGTTGGTCGCCCGGTAGTTCCAGCTCGACTCGTGGTTCACGATGTTGCTGAAGCACTGGTACTGGTCGCCGGGGATCATCTGGCGAGCCATCGCCTGGACTTCGGCCACGGTGTACGAGCTCTGCGTGGCGAAGGCGGAGGCGGAACGCACCGCGGACCGGCTGGCGCGCTCGGCGTCTTCCTTGGCCTTACGCTCCTTCTCCAGCTTGGCCTCGGCCGCCTGCTTCTTCGACTCGGCGTCCTTGGCGGCCTGGATGCGGGCCGATTCTTCCGCGGACTTCTTCGCTGCCGCGTCGGCTGCGGACGCCTGGGCGTCCGCCTGCTGCGTCAGCGAGGCGGTCTGCACCTGGGCCTGCTGGCCCGCAGGGATGTCGGCGAGAAGCGTCGTGTCGGCTGCGGTCGCCTCGAAGTTGTTGTCGTCGGCAGCAGGAGTGCTGCCCGATGCAACGCCTACGACGGCGCCGACGGTGGTGACCGCAGTGGCAGATGCCACGGCGAACCCCCGGACCGAGATCCGGCTCACACGGTGTCCTTCCAGCATCGCCCGCTTAGGTGACCTCGCGGACGCAATCGTGCCCCTGACACTGGCCTCCCTACTGCTTGGGTCACGGGAGGCACGGGCCCGGTGGGCAACTCCCCTGGAGGAGTGCCGCGTGGTGCTCGCGGGCGGCATACGGACGGCAATTGTTGAGTTGTCTGATGCGTGGCACCTCTGGAGGTGCGGGTGTGCCGTATGCGGGGCCTGACGGAAGCAAGACTCTGCCGGAACGGGCCGCCGCGAAGCAATTCTCCGTTGCGTGTTAAAGGTCACACCCCGTTTGGTCCACGTGTTTTGCGGAAATGGTGCCGCAACACGATGCCGCCCGGCTAAGCTCTTCGGCTCGCCGGGCGGCATCAATTGTCGTATCCCGGATCAGATCTGGCCTTCCTCCAGCATTTCGGTCACCAGCGCGGCGATCTGCGAGCGCTCGGAACGGGTGAGCGTGACGTGCGCGAAGAGCGGATGGCCCTTCAGCTTCTCGACCACGGCCACGACTCCGTCGTACCGGCCGACCCGAAGGTTGTCCCGTTGCGCCACGTCATGCGTGAGCACGACCCGGGAATTCGCCCCGATTCTGGACAATACGGTCAACAGGACGTTCCGTTCGAGCGACTGCGCCTCGTCGACGATCACGAACGCGTCGTGGAGCGAGCGGCCCCGGATGTGGGTGAGCGGCAGAACCTCCAGCATCCCGCGCCCCAGCACCTCCTCGATCACCTCGCGCCCGGCGACCGCCGAGAGCGTGTCGAAGACGGCCTGCGCCCACGGGCTCATCTTCTCGGCCTCGGTGCCGGGGAGATAGCCGAGTTCCTGGCCGCCGACCGCGTACAGCGGCCGGAAGACCATCACTTTCTGGTGCTGCCGCCGCTCCAGGACGGCCTCCAGACCGGCGCAGAGCGCCAGCGCCGACTTGCCTGTGCCGGCCCGGCCGCCCAGCGACACGATCCCGACCTCCTGGTCGAGCAGCAGATCGAGGGCGATGCGCTGCTCGGCGCTGCGGCCGTGGATCCCGAAGGCCTCCCGGTCGCCGCGGACGAGGCGCACATTGCCCTCGGCGGTGATCCGGCCGAGCGCCTTGCCACGCTCGGACTGCAGGACCAGTCCGGTGTGCACGGGCAGGTCGGCGGCCTCGGGGACGTAGAGCGTCTCCTCTCCGAAGAGCAGATCCACCTGTTCGGCGGAGAGTGGCAGTTCCGACATGCCCGTCCAGCCGGAGTCGGTGATGGCGAGTTCGGCGCGGTACTCCTCCGCGAGGAGGCCGACCGAGGATGCCTTGATGCGTAGCGGCAGATCCTTGGAGACGACCGTGACGTCGTACCCCTCGGCCTGGAGATTGCGCGCGACCGCGAGAATCCGTGAGTCGTTGTCCCCCAACCGGTAGCCGGCGGGCAGTACGCCGGGGTCGGAATGGTTGAGTTCGACGCGCAGCGTCCCGCCGAGATCCCCGAGCGGAATCGGGGCATCCAGCCGGCCGTACCGGACCCGGAAGTCGTCCAGCAGACGCAGGGCCTGCCGGGCGAAGTAGCCGAGCTCCGGATGGTGCCGTTTGGCCTCCAGTTCGGTGACCACGACGATCGGGAGCACCACTTCGTGCTCGTCGAACCGGGCCATGGCGTTCGGATCGGCCAGCAGGACGCTGGTGTCGAGAACATAGGTGCGCCTGTCGGGCATGCGGCGCTTTGTGCTGGTCACCACGGAAGGACGTACCCCCTCGGACGAGGTTGGGGTGCGACGGCGTCGCGGAGCATCCCAAAGGGAGAGGACGGACCGGGCTGCGACCCTCTTGCGCGGGCCGAGCGCCGGCCCTCCGCGTCAGCCGCACAGTATGTACGGTCCTTCGTGTGCAAAGGGCCTCCCGGGCGAGCGGACTCCATGCCGCTCACTTGGACACGACGTCCGCCTGGTTTTTGACCGGACGTCGACCTGACAGGGGTATTCCCTCGAACACGCGAAGCCATGCCGCCCGGGGCGGGCGGGCTGAGCTGGGAGTGTGCCCCCGGGCACGTGGATATCTGCTGCGCCGGCCTCCGGCGCAGCCGTGGGCGGCCGTGGTGCCCCTGGGCCGCATGGGCCCGGGGCGGCAGGCCCGATGCTCGCGTCCTCGATCGCCGGACGGGTGCCTCTCGGGCCCACCCCGGAACACGGTTCCGGGTCCGCGTTCTTGAGCCGTTCGGGCGAACAACTCCGGCCCGTCCGGCGTTCGAGGGCCGGGGCCGGCAAGTCCCTGGCCCGGTCCGTGGAGGAGACGGGCGGCGTCAGCCGCCGAAGCGGCGGCCTCGGGCGGCGTAGTCGCGCAGCGCCCGAAGGAAGTCGACCTTGCGGAACGCCGGCCAGAAGACTTCGCAGAAGTAGTACTCGGAGTGCGCGCTCTGCCAGAGCATGAAGCCGGACAGCCGCTGTTCACCGCTCGTGCGGATCACCAGGTCCGGGTCCGGCTGCCCCCGCGTGTACAGGTGCTCCGAGATCAGGTCGGTGGAGACGATCTCCGCCAGGTCCTCGAAGGACGTCCCCTTGGACGAGTGGTCGAGCAGCAGCGACCGGACCGCGTCCGCGATCTCCTGCCGCCCGCCGTAGCCGACGGCGACATTGACCAGTATTCCGTCGACCCCGACCGTGGCCTGTTCGGCCTCCTTGAGGACGGTCTGCGTGTGCGCGGGCAGCAGGTCGAGGGTGCCGACGTGGTGGACGCGCCACCGCCCGTCCGCCGCCAGGTCGCGCACCGTGTTCTCGATGATGCCGAGGAGCGGCGTCAGCTCGGACTCGGGCCGGTCGAAGTTGTCCGTGGACAACAGCCACAGGGTGACGACCTCGACATCGGTCTCACTGCACCAGCCGAGAAGCTCCTGGATCTTGTCCGCACCCGCCTGGTGCCCCTGCGCGGCCGTGCCGCCGGACGCCTTCGCCCAGCGCCGGTTGCCGTCGAGGATGACACCGATGTGCTTGGGCACCTGGGCGTGGTCGAGGCGGGCCTCCACCCGGCGCGCGTAGAGCCCGTACACCAGGTCGCGCAAGTTCACTGAGTTCACCTCTCGGTTCTGTGCGGGCCCTCCCGCCCCATTTCCCGGGGTCCGGGGTCGACCCCGTGGGGATCGTCGCATTGGTCCGCAGAGTCCGTTGCTCCGCCGTGCCGTGGCAGTCCCCCAAGCCGCCACATTACTGCGCAGGCACCGCACCGGCCCAACCCGGCCTGTCACAAGTCCGTGATAAGGAGAGAAACGTGACTGAATCTTCTCTCTCCTACCGGGCCGCCGGTTCGCGCTACGACTCCATGGAGTACCGCCGCACCGGCCGCAGCGGCCTCAAGCTCCCCGCCGTCTCGCTCGGCCTCTGGCACAACTTCGGCGACGACCGCTCCCTGGACTCCCAGCGGGCGATTCTGCGCCGCGCCTTCGACCTCGGCGTGACCCACTTCGACCTGGCCAACAACTACGGGCCGCCGCCCGGCTCGGCCGAGCTCAACTTCGGGAAGATCTTCCACCAGGACTTTGCCCCGTACCGGGACGAACTGATTATTTCTACCAAGGCCGGGTACGAGATGCACCCCGGCCCGTACGGCGAGTGGGGCTCCCGGAAGTATCTGCTGTCGTCGCTCGACGCGTCGCTGAAGCGGATGCAGCTCGACTACGTCGACATCTTCTACTCGCACCGCTTCGACCCGGACACTCCGCTCGAGGAGACCATGGGTGCGCTGGCCTCCGCCGTGCAGCAGGGGAAGGCGCTGTACGTGGGTGTCTCCTCGTACAACTCGGAGCAGACCGCCGAGGCGGCCTCGCTGCTCAAGGAGATGGGCGTGCCGGCCCTGATCCACCAGCCGTCCTACTCGATGATCAACCGCTGGACCGAGGACGACGGGCTGCTCGACACCCTGGAGGAGGCCGGCATGGGCTGCATCTCCTTCGTGCCGCTGGCCCAGGGACTGCTCACGAACAAATACCTGAAGGGCATCCCGGAGGGGTCGCGCGCGACCCAGGGCAAGTCCCTCGACCCGGATCTGCTCTCGGACGAGGTGATCCGCCGGCTGAACGGGCTGAACGACATCGCGCAGCGGCGCGGGCAGTCACTCGCCCAGCTGGCGCTCAACTGGGTGCTGCGGGACAGCCGGATGACGTCGGCCCTGATCGGCGCTTCGAGCGTGAAGCAGCTGGAGGAGAACGTCGCGGCGCTCGCCGGACCGGCACTGTCGGCCGAGGAGCTGAAGGAGATCGACACCTTCGCCGTGGACACCGCGGGCACCAACATCTGGGCCGGACGGGGCTGAGAGTCCGGTCTCAGCCGGACGGGTACAAAAAACGGGCCGGTCCGTGGGGGGGGATACGGACCGGCCCGAGGGGGGGTTTCCACCATAACCCTTCGTAAGTGATGCTGCGTGCCACGCCACCCGACAATTACTCTCCGAATTCGGCGGACTCCGTTCCGAGTACGGCACCCGGGGCGGAAGGGGCGGATGAGGCGGGTGTGCTGCCGATGGCGTCGGCTTGACGCCCGGGCACTTCCCGCCGGAGGTCAGTGACCGCCTTCCGGCTTCACGCAGCCGGTGCCCTCGATGTAGCGGCCGTGCGCCTCGGCCGTGACCTGGCCGCGGCTCGCGCCGTCCGCCGCGCCGTACACCACGCCTTCGAGGCAGATCGGGCCGTTGTCGATCAGGTACCTGTGATCGTGGCCCCGGGAGCTGGTCGTGATGGCCCTGGAGGCGTAGCCCAGTTCGGTGAGGATCTCGCGGACACCCGAGTCGGTGATGTGCGGGTCCTGGGCAGCCGGGGTCAGCGCCTCCTTGATCCGCGCGGCCCATGTATCGCCCTCGGCCCGTTCGGCCGGGGACAGTTCGCGCGCCTGCTGGAAGGCGTGGTTCTCCTTGTAGTGCGGCGCGCCGTCCACGGTGCCGGGTTCCTGGTACGGACTCGCGCCGACGTGCGGGGAGCCGGACGCCGTGACCGGCGCGGAGGCGCTCGTGGCAGCCGGGCTCGTGGGCGCGGTCGCCGTCGTGGCGGAGACAGAGGCAGCGGCGGGGGCCGCGGCGGTCGGTCCGGCGCTCGGGGTCCGCCCCTTCCCGCAGCCCGCCAGTGCCGGAGCCAGGAACAGCACCGTCGCGCCGATCAGGGCCGCAGCTGTACGTCTCGCAAAGACCATGGGCCGAGTATGGGACAGACTCTGACCTGATGGGCCGCTAGATTCCGAATCATGACGACCCGAGCAGCAACCGTGACCTGGACCATGGCGAACGCACGCCGGATCGAGCGCCAGGGACTCTCCACCCCTCTGCCCTCCTCCCCCGCCGACGCCGTGGCGGCGATGCTCGCCGCACACGCGCAGGTGCGGTCGGCCGCCGAGCTGTCCGTCGGGCTGCGGCTGACGGGCGGGACGCGTGCCGACGTACGCACCGCGCTGTGGACCGACCGCACCCTGGTCAGGACGTACGGTCCGCGCGGCACCGTGCATCTGCTGCCGACGGCCGAACTGCCGATGTGGATAGGCGCGTTGTCCGCCGTTCCCACCGGGGCCGGTTCGTTACCCGAGGACGTCCGGATGAGTCCGGGGCAGACCGAGGAGGTCCTGGCGGCGATCGGCGATGCACTGACGGGCGCCGAGCTGACGATCGACGAGCTGTCCGACGCGGTGGTCGCCCGCACGGGTCCGTGGGCCGGGGAGCGGGTGATGCCCGCGTTCCAGGAACTGTGGCCGCGCTGGCGGCAGGTGATGCATCTGGCGGGCCACCGCGGGGTGCTGTGCTTCGCCCCGGACCGGGGCCGCAAGGTCACGGTCACCAACCCGGGCGCCACTGCGCTCGACGGTCCGGCGGCGCTCGCCGGACTTGTCCGGCGCTATCTGTACGCGTACGGCCCTGCCACACCTGCACACTTCGCCAATTGGCTCGCGGCGCCGAAGAGTTGGGCGGTGTCGGTCTTCGCGGAGGTGGCCGGGGACGGGGCGATCGAAGAGGTGGCGTACGAGGGCGGCGGTACGGCGTGGCTGGTGGCGGGCGACACCGGATTCCCCGCCGGACCGGCACGCGGGGTACGGCTGCTCCCCTATTTCGACGCGTTCGCCGTCGCGTCCCGGCCGCGCGAGCGGCTCTTCCACGGCGCGGCGTACGAGCGCGCGCTGGCACGCGGCCAGGCGGGGAACTTCCCCGTGCTGCTGATCGACGGAACGGTCGCCGGGGTCTGGCACCAGCGCCGCTCGGGCCGCCGGATCGCGGTGACCGTGGAGCCGCTGTCCCCGCTCACCGCCGTGCAGCTGCGGGGGCTGGAGGAGCAGGTGGAGCGGGTGGGGGCGGTACTGGAGGGGACCGCGGAGCTGACAGTGGGGACGGTGACGGTGGGGCCGCACGCGTAGGGTCTTCCGTCCGGGATCCGCACGAGCGGCCCCACGCGCTACGTGACCGCTTCCGCGCCGCGGTGCCCCCGGGTGAAGCGGATCACCACCGTGTCGCCGCCGATGACGACGAACCTCCCGCCCTCGCACCGGATGACGGCTTCGTGCACCTCGCCGCGCTCGTCCCGGCGCTCCTCGGTGCGTGTGACCGTCCATCCGCCCGAGGGTGGTTCCGGCAGGTGCGGCAGGGCGGAGAACCCCCACTGTCCCGCGGGTACGCACCAGTCGGGCAGTTGCGGCCAGGTGCCGGGACCGACATGCAGGGTCCCGTCGGAGGCGCAGGTCAGGAGCACCGACTGGCCGTCGGAGAGCAGGAACTCGACGGCCTCCGGTTCCCCCATCCGTCCCTCCGGCCGGTAGAAGAGGCCGAGTACGCCGGTGATCCGTGTCCCTCGGAGCCATTCGGAGTCCCCGCGTCGCGGGCTGCGGAAGGCTTCCTCGTCGTGCTCCACCCTCATGGCCTGCTCCTTACCCGTGCACTGACCGCCCAGGGTCGCATCATTCGGGCGTGCGTCGGTGGAGAGGGTGGTCCCGTCGGGTACGGCGGCCCGCTCGTCCGAAGTGAGGTGCGGTACGAGCCGGTTGGCCGCGGCGACCGTTGCGCCCGCGGGGATCTCGGCGAGGGGGGCGCGGGTGGCGCCGATCGCCTACCGGGGCTTGCGGGCCTCGATCAGGAAGCGGGTGGTGTGCGCGACGAACGGCCCCTCGGTCTCGATGAGGTGGTGCAGGGCGGCCAACTGCGGCCGGTACTGCTCGACCGTGAAGCCGGGCACCATCCAGATCACCTTCCGCAGGAAGTAGACGACGGCGCCGATGTCGAAGAACTCGGTACGCAGCGTCTCCAGCCGCAGATCGACGACCTCCAGCCCGGCCGCCTCGGCCTCGGCGCCGGCCCGTTGCGGGTCGCGGGCGCCCCGCGCCCCGGGCGGCTGTGGGCCGAGGAAGTACTCGACGAGTTCGAAGACGCTCGCCGGACCGACCTGCTGCGAGAAGTACGTGCCGCCGGGTCGCAGGACGCGTGCGATCTCCGTCCACCAGGTGGTCACCGGGTGACGGCTGGTCACCAGGTCGAAGGCCGCGTCCCCGAACGGCAGCGGCGGCTCGTCCGCATCGGCGACCACGACGACGCCGAGCGGGTGCAGTCGGGCGGTGGCGCGGGCGATGTTCGGCGGCCAGGACTCGGTGGCGACGGTGAGCGGAGGAAGCTTCGGTGCGGAGGCGAGGACCTCGCCGCCGCCGGTCTGGATGTCGAGGGCGGCGTGGGCCCGGCCCAGCCGCTCCCCCATGGCGCGGGCGTAGCCCCAGGACGGGCGTTGTTCGGTGGCCCGGCCGTCGAGCCAGGAGAAGTCCCAGCCGTCGACGGAGACGGCATCGGCCTCGGCCACGAGCGCGTCGAAGCGTGCGCGTTCCTCTTCGGGAGATCCAGGCATACGGGGATGGTGTCACCGGTGCGCCCGCGGACGCGACCGAATTCCGGGTGCCCCGCGCCCGGCGGTCCGTGAGCGGTACGACAGGTCAGGCGGCCAGACCGCCCAACACCAGCCCGAGCAGGGCGCCCCCGATCATGAACGGCCCGAACGGGATGCCCGTCTTGCGCCCGGCCCGTCGCAGGATCATCAGCCCGAACCCGTACACCGAGCCGAACACGAACCCCGCGAAGCCTCCCGCGCAGACGATCGCCCACCCGTACCAGCCGAGGGCCACGCCCAGCGACAGGGCGAGCTT
Organism: Streptomyces sp. NPDC057486; assembly: GCF_042802415.1. Lineage (NCBI taxonomy): Bacteria > Bacillati > Actinomycetota > Actinomycetes > Kitasatosporales > Streptomycetaceae > Streptomyces > Streptomyces sp. NPDC057486. The sequence continues at coordinate 26,573 of NZ_JBHVEE010000106.1, forward strand.
GACGTCGCCGAAGCCCATCCCGTTCGGGTTGATCAGGAAGAGCAGGAGGTAGAAGCCGCCGAGCGCGAGGCCGCCGAGCAGTGCCGAGGTCCACGATCCGGCATGTTCCGGAAGCAGCGCCGCACCGCCCAGGAGCAGGGCGGCCGCGCCGGCGAGCGGCAGAGTCAGCTGGTCGGGCAGCCGGTGGACGCGGCGGTCGATGGTGGCGAGAAGCACGGCGACAGGGGCGAGCAGCAGCCAGACGACGAGCTCGGGGCGGAGCCCGGTGGCCGCGGCCAGGACGGTGCAGCCGAGGGCGGTCACGACGGGGGCGAGGAGGGAGGGGGCGTAACGCTCAGCCGTTCTCCCGGCTTCATCACTGCCTGCATCCTGCGCGGAGGCGGCAACCGCCGCCGCCCGCGGAGCCGTCCGTACCCCGGCACACGCAGCGCACCGGGGAGAACCGAGCCAGCCGCGGGCCACCCCGCCGAAGGGGTGGCCGGCGGGGCAGGTGTCCCGCCACGCGTCGTCCGGTTCGACCGAGAACCGGTAGGCGGCGCGGGGGACCAGCAGTCCGGCCGCGGCGCCCCAGAGCGCGGCGACCCCCAGCAACATGGCGAACACGGAACCGACCCTAGGCCGGTGGACGCGCACCGGTCATGGGTCCGGGGGCCCACTGCGTACGGTTCCGGGCCCAACGACGGTCACCGGGCGCTACGGTCATGGCCATGGGTCAATGGCGCAATGGAAACGGGACGTTGACGGTCACGGACCGGGAGGGCGGACCGGAGCAGGAGGTGCCGCTGCGGATCGCCGCCTCGTACGGGGCGCGGTCCAAGGGACTGCTCCGGCAGGACGGGATCGACGGGGCATTGATGATCACACCGTGCGGGAGTGTGCATACGTTCCGGATGCGGTTTGCGATCGATGTGGCCTACCTGGACCGGAAGTTCAACGTTGTGGCGGTCCACACGATGAAGCCGGGGCGGCTCGGCATGGTGCGGCTGCGGTCGCGGCACGTGATCGAGTCGGAGGCCGGGACGATGGAGAAGTGGGGACTGCGGCCCGGGGCCCGGGTGCGGGTCGTCCAGACCTCCTGACGCGGGGACTCGGGTCAGGAGGGCCGGAGAGAGAGCTGCTTCGCCGCCCGCCGCGCCGGGCTCGGTCCGGGCGGTCGCGGCGGGCGATGGCGTACGGCTCAGGAGGACGGGCGCCGGGTACCCAGGCCGTGGCCGACGAGCGGGGTCACCGTGCGGATCAGTTTCAGCTGGGTGGAGCGCAGGACCTTCACCGTCATGTCGTCGGACCAGCCGGTGGTCGTGGACCATTCGTATCCTGAGCCGACCATCTCGCTGGCGAACGCCAGCTCCGTCGCGAGCAGGGCCCGCGCCCAGTCCATCGGTTCCAGGGGCTCCTTGGCCGCAAGTGCGTGACGGATCCGGGCGCCTCGCCGGTTCAGGTCGTCCGCGTCGTCGAAGCCCATGGCCACGGCGAACTCCTCCGTGCACCGTGCCGGGCCGCTCCACTCGATCAGGCCCTGTTGCAGGAGCCGGGACTCCTCATCGGTCAGCGTCAGCTGTTCCGCCGTCTGCACGCCAGTCGTCACTCTTCCACCCTTCCGGGAGCCCGCCCGGCCCCGCAGTCGTGGTGCGTACGTGGGTGCCGGCGGAACGTTCAGAACCTCAGGGGTGCGACGCTAACGACCCATCGGCCGGGCCGTCTTGGGTCCCAGGGCTCATGCCGGGGCCCAGCCGGAGCCGTTGCGGAAGCGGCGGGACGGTCCTTCTGCAGGTCCCGTGGCCGCCGGCCGCCCGACGGGCCGCTCCCGGTCCACCGGGGTCCGCCGGGTGTCGGCCGGACCGGGACGGTACCCCGAACCGTCCCGGTCCACCGGAGTCGACCGCCGGATCCGTACCCACGTCGCAGGTCGCCGAATTCACCGCCACCATTCTGCACTTGGGCCCGCATTTGGGGCCAAGGGCCCAGGTCACGCGGCCAGTTCGCCCGTACGCTCACGCCACACCCGAGGTTCGGTCAGCGGGGCAGGTGCAGGGCGAATGAGCGTCGGAGAGGGAGAGCCGTGAGCAGTGGCGGGGGCTGGGGACACGGAAGCACAGGCCGAATACCGCCGGGGCAGGGCCCCGGCCGGCCGGGCGGTGGCGGCGGCCCCGGCTGGAACGGCGGAGCCGGGGGCAGCGGCGGCGCGTTCTTTCCGCTGACGCGCAGTTGGGCGGTCGGCGCCCTCGTCTACATCATCGCCGGGTTCCTGGTGAGCCGCGGGTTGGTGGAGACCCTCGCCACCGGTGAACGGCTCGAAGAGTTCACCTGGCGGCTGGGCCTGCTGCATGTGCCCAGTGTCATCACCTCTCTGCTCACCGTCCTGGCCGCCGCCCGCGTCCTGCCCGAGGAGCAGCGGGAGTCCCGCCCGGTGTATCTGGCCGCCGCCCTGGGTGTGCCGGTCGCCGGACTCGCCTACGGCCTCGTCGTCTCGTGGCATCTCGTCGGCATCGAGGGCGTGTTGATGCCGTTCGTGGTGCTGGTCACCGGCTCGGCCGCCGGGCTGGCCGTCGACCGGCTGCTGGAGGAGGACGAAGCCGCGGAGTCCGTCACGCCGAACTCGTACTCATGGCGGGACAGCGGTGCCACCGCCATGGAGTACCTCGGGGTGATCGTCCTCGTCGTCACGATGATCGGCGCGATGGCGATGGCCGGTGTCGGCGGTCAGATCGGCGAGCGGATCCGGTGTGCGATCAGTTCGCTCGGTGGCGGCGGTGGCGGGTGCACCACCGGTGGCAACAACCCGGTCGCGAAGCCGAAGACGGATGCCGACTACGAGCCCAAGCTCTGCCAGATCTCCAGCGTCTCCGACACGGTCGGTGACAAGGTCAAGATCGGCTGGTTCGAGTGGGGCAACGAGTACGGCTTCCAGCAGAAGGTCAGCCAGGCCAACACGGATGTGAACGAGGACGGCAAGGTCGACGAGAACGACAAGCTGGTCTACATGACGTTCACGGACGCCGCGTCCGTGGGCGCCACCGCCAGCACCCCCGGCTTCAAGCTCGGCAAGCTGGGCAAGGCGGATGTCGACGTCGGCGGCGGCGTCAAGATCACCAACGGTGACACCTGGGTCTTCAAGAGCGAGGAGGACGCCAAGAAGATGCGGGACGACATCGAGGAAATGAAGATGTGGGAGTCCTCCACGAAGTACAGCGGCGCCTACGGCGGCGGTTGGTACTCGGGGATGAAGTGGGCGGACAAGAAGGAGGACGTCGAGAAGCAGATCGGCAACAAGAAGATCTCCTACTCGACGATCGGCCTCAATGTGTACGCGGACGGCGGTCTCAACATCAGCGCGGGCGACGAGTCCAAGCTCGGCGCGAAGCTCGGCGGCAAGGCCAAGTTCTCCCCGGACGTGACCATCTCGAAGGACGACGTCAACGGCAACGAGTCGTACACGTACACCGCCAAGCTCGAACTGGAGGGCAAGGTCAGCGGTTCGGCCGGCCCGCTCACCGGTACGGCCGGCGCGAAGGACACCCGTACCGGGGCCATCACCGTCACCCGGGACCAGAAGACCGGCAAGATCGTCCGTATCGACATGACGAAGACGGTCGAGACGGGCTCCACGTCCGACAAGGGCGAGGCCAAGGGCGACAACGGCAAGAAGGACGGTGACAAGCGCGGCGGCAAGGCGGGCGCCACCGACTCGTCCGGCGACACGGGGATCGAGATCCAGACGAACTCGATCGTCTTCGGCAAGGACACCGACAAGGCGACCGAGGACAAGCGGGCCATCGCCGAGCAGTGGCTGGACGGCAGCGGCAACAACACCGCCCCGTTCGAGTACATGTTCGGCGACAAGTCCCTGCAGCAGAAGCCCGACGGAACCGACCCGTTCGACCAGATGATGTTCCAGGACGGCCTGTCGAGCACGATGCAGTATCACGGCGAGACGGACGCCCAGGAGTTCGGCTTCGAGGTCTCGCTCGGCATGAGCCTCGGATTCTCCCTCTCGGACGAGCACAAGAAGGAGACACTGACGGACGCGCAGTTCCTCGGAGCTCCGCAGGGCGACAAGCGCACGTTCCTCCCGTACAGCTACTGCGCGAAGTGAGCCCCGTACGCAGTACCCCGCACAACGAAAGGCGATGACAGCAGTGAGGAAGTCCCGGACGTCCGGCGCGGTTGTTGCCGCCGCCCTCGGTCTCACCCTGCTCACCGGCTGCGGCTCCTCGGACGCCGCCGCCGTCCCGGACGGCTGGGGCACGCTCGACACCAGGAGCGTGTCCGTCGGCTACCCCGAGGACAAGGGCTACAAGGAGCAGTCCGCCGCCGACCGCAACAAGAACAACGCGGCCGTCGCGCTCAAGGAGGAGGGCGGGCTGCGTACCGGCATGGTCTCGGTCCAGCTCGACTTCGCGACCGGCATCGACGACGCGAGCGAGGCCGCCTCGGCGGCGGGCGCGGGCATCGGCCTCGGCGCCACCCGCAAGGGCACCACCGACGTGCGGCTCGCGGGCGAGGAGAGCGCCCGTGAGGCGCGTCGGATCGACTACGAGTTCACCTCGTCCGGCAAGGAGCAGACCCCGGCGAGCGGCACCCGGATGACGGGGGTCGTGGTGGCGGGAGTCGATTCGAAGGACGTACCGTTCGCCATCCGGATCAATGCGGTGAAGGGCTCGCTGAGCGCTCAGGATCTCGACGCGTTCGTGGGGTCGATCACCGTGAAGTAGCGGGTGGAGGACTGGCGTTCATGGATGTACTGCCCGGCGGGACCGCCACTTTCCTGCTGTTGTTCGGCCTGTTCCTCGGCGCGTTCGCCGTACGGTCGGCGCTGCGGCTGAGCCGCGTGCTGGGCCTCGTGCGGCACGGGGAGCGGGCCGAGGGGCGGTGCGCGGAGCGCCGGGTCGTGGACCGGGGGGCCGACCGGGAGCGGAGCTATGCGACGGAGTACGTGTTCGCGTTCCGCACGCTCGACGGCCGCGAGATCGAGTTCGTCGACCATGCGCCGGGCCCCTTCGGCTTCGAGGTCGGGGCGCCGGTCCGGGTCTCGTACGATCCGGCGGACCCGGAGAAGCGCGCCACGGTCGCCGGACCCCGGGCCTGGGGTCCGGTAGTGATGCCGGCGGTGTTCGCGGTGGTCCTGGGTCTGTTCGCGGCGGGGCTGCTGGTCGGGTTCGCCGCGATGCGGGGCTGGCTCTGACAGGCGCCGTCCGGGCGGGCCGTGCGGCCTCACGCGGATGAGCCCGTCCCCCGGTTACTCCTCGTCGTCCTCGTCGAAATCGCCCAGCACGTCAAAGAGGTGCTGCTCGACGGCGTTGCCCAGTTCGTCCTCGGTGCAGAACAGTCCGTGCACGGCGCCCATCGGATAGACGGCCTCCGCCATGTCCTCGCCCGGCATCCCCACGCAGGGGTCGTCGACGACCCCCGACGGATCCGCCTCCCCGAACAGGGAGGGCAGTTCGGCGCCCTTCACGGCGAACGGCTCGAACTTCCACACCGCCCCCCGGGTGCGGCAGACCACTTCCCCGATGTACCAGCAGGCGCCTTGAAGGAATGCGTCGCGGCGCGCTCCGAGAGTCCCCGCGGCGCTGTCGTACCGGCTGCGGATGAGGGCCTCCAGCCCGTCCAGGGTCCGGGGGGAGAAGTCCCATGTCCCGGGGACGCCGGTGGCCTCGGCCCAGTCCTCGAAGCTCCGGGCGCGTTCGGCCAGCCACGCCGGAAGGTCGGGGTGGGTCTGCGGGTCGATGCCGTGGTCCGTGCGGTCAGCCATGCCGTCACTGTAGTCAGGCTTCCGGACCGTACGCGCGAACTGTCCGCCGTGTCACGCCAGTTGACACGCCACGCCCCAACAACCCGTTGTATCGGCCGCCGCATGAGGCTCTAGGGTGTGGGGCTGGACGGTGGCAAGCACGGGGGCCCGCACCGTCCAACTCCGTGTCCCATGAGCCCCCCCCACAGGGACAGACACTTGAGTACCTCCATACGATCACGCATACGATTCCGGCTGGCCGCCTGCTTCGCCACGGCCGCCGCAGCCGGACTCGTCGTCACCGGCCTGCCCGCCTTCCAGGGCACAGCCGACGCCGCACCGGGCAAGATCCGCTGCGATGAGAAGTTCCTCGGCCGCAAGTACAACATGGACGAGGCCCGCGGCATCCAGGGCAAGAACACCCCCTACAGCCAGAACCCCGAAGACACCTGGGGCGACTACTTCTTCGACAACCCCTCCCACGCCTTCGACGGGATGCCCACGCCGGACCAGGCGAAGCTGGACGCCGCCGGCAAGACCGACGACGACGTCCAGAAGTGGAAGAAGAAGTACGGCCGGACCGGTGACCCGCAGTACCGGGCCCTGGAGATCTACGCCCGCTACAACAAGCAGCTCGTCGGCGACGGCCCTCGTAAGATGACGGACTTCCGCCTCTGGCTCGACCAGAGGGTCATCGGCAACGAGGCCAACCAGCGCAAGGGCGACGGCTTCGAATCCCGCATCGTCAAGCAGTTCAAGCTCGTCGGACCGGACTGGATCTGCCAGAAGGAAGTGCCGGTCTTCGACAAGAACGGCAAGGCGGTCATCAACCCCAAGACCGGCGAGCAGGCGGTCCGCAAGTACGACGCCTACAACGCCAAGACCAAAGAGTTCGTCGAGTTCAAGTCCAACGGCAAGCACATCGCAGAACAGCTCCGCTGGGACAAGCACATCCTGCGCAACAAGGAGTACGCCGACCACAAGCTCCGCCTGATCACCGGCGACGAGACCACGGGCAACACCAAGCGCCAGTACGCGACCCTGAACCGGCAACTCCAGAGCGAACGCGGCACGGGCCTGCCCCAGGCCACCATCCGCGAGCAGCGCGCCAACGGCCACGCCCGCTGGACGCCGAACAGGTACACCCGCTACGACAAGGTCTTCAACCCCGATCCGCGCCGCGTCGGCTCCTACGGCCCGCTGCACGACGACGTGTGGCGCTCGGCAAAGAACCCTGAGCAGGCACGCAAGCTCCAGCACCAGTACAACCAGGTCAACACCCGGGGCGGCTTCGGGCGGCCCGGAGGCATCGACTTCTCCACGCTGGAGCTTCAGTACGTCGGCAACCCGACCAAGGGCAAGGGTCTCGACTACTCCTTCAAGGCCGACATGGTCGAGGACGAGGACAAGAACCCCGGCTGGGGCGGTGAGCAGCGCCTTCAGCTCTCCTCCGACGCGATGTTCGCCTGGCTGGCGCTGACCCCGGACAAGTTCTGGGTCAACCTCAACCCGGACCAGCCCGACAAGATCATGGACAAGACGTTCGGGAAGACCGACGCCGGACGCGTTCTGCTTCAGGCCGACCTGGAGATGAAGCACGACTACGCGCGTGACATGGACCCCCGCAGCGGCATCGGCAAGCAGTACTGGGATGCCATGACGGCCGCGAACATCCCCTGCGGGCACCAGATCCGGCTGTGGATCGTCCCCAAGACCGCCAAGGTCCGCGCCGACGACAACGGCCTGTACATCCTGGACGCGCCGCTGAAGGTCAACGCCGAGCCGCAGAAGGTCGACTTCCCCAGCCCCAACGGCAAGTGCGACCTGACCGAGGCCCAGATCAACACCTCACAGCGCCTCGTCGAGCAGTACGTCATCCCCGATGTCGAGGAGAAGGTCAACAGCGGGAGCGCGTACGCCGACCTGCGCCGCGTCTACAACGCCCGCGTCGCGGCCGAGTACATCCGCACCCAGGACAAGGACCACGTCACCGACTTCCGGCCCATCATCAACAGCAACGACGTGGCTCGGTGGCCGCTGCGGGGCAAGGCCAGGACCTGGACCCCGAAGCAGACGTGGGACGAGTACATGAAGTCCTACACGCAGGGCGACTACAGCTACCCCTGCCAGGTCGACGGCCAGAACAAGACCTGCATCATGGGCGGCGTCGACTTCTCCAAGGCCCCGAAGCGCAACATCTCCAAGACCGAGTTCGACGTCCAGCACCCCAGGACGGACACCACGACCAAGACGTCCAGGACCACCACGGTCACCTACCGCAACAGCAACACGGTCATGTTCGGCGGCTCCAGCTCCGGCCAGGTCCACAACGGCGGCGGGAACGAAACCCCGGGCCCGAAGCCGACCGGCACGGCCGAGCCCACCGGCAAGCCGACCCACCAGGCCACCACCCCGGCACCGGACCCGTCCGACAGCCGCACTCCCGCGCCCACGGGCTCCGCGAAGGACCCGGACGGCAACCTCGCCCACACCGGCTCCGACACCCCCGTCGGTCTGATCGCCTCCGTCGCCGCGGCACTCGCCGTCGGCGGAGCGGGTCTGACCTGGTGGATGCGCCGCCGTAAGGCCGCCGCGAGCTAGGATCTTTCGACGCTCACAGCGAAGGCCCCGCCCCCTCCACCCAGGAGG
>NZ_JBHVEE010000107.1:0-34902 GCF_042802415.1 Streptomyces sp. NPDC057486
GGGCCGGACCCCTGCGGCGTGCCCGCCACCCTTTAGAACGGGTGGCCGGACGGTTCGCGGCGGACCGTCGTCCAGCGCAGATCGGTGAAGGCCTCCAGGTTGGCCTCGCCTCCGAAGCGCGCCCCGGTGCCTGACGCGGCGATGCCGCCGAAGGGTGCGACCGCCTCGTCGTTCACCGTCTGGTCGTTGATGTGGGCGATGCCGGTCGGGATCCGGTCGGCGAGTTCCAGGCCGAGGGCGGTGTCGCGGGTGACGATGCCGAGCGACAGCCCGTACGGGCTGTCGGCGGCCAGCGCCGCGGCCTCGTCCAGGGTGTCGAAGGACCGCACGGGGGCGACCGGACCGAAGACCTCCTCCGCGTATGCGGGCGTCCGGCCGTCGACGTGGGTGAGGACGGTGGGCCGGTAGAACAGGTCACGGTGAGTGCCGCCCGCCACGAGCTTCGCGCCCCGCGCGGTGCTCGACTCGACCAGCCGGTGGATCTTGCCGAGCTGGCCGCGGTCGATGACCGGGCCGAGATGGACCTGCTCACGGTGCGGGTCGCCGACCGCCAGCGCCTCCGCCTTCGCGGCGAGCCGCTCGACGTACTCGTCGTGCAGCGAGGCGTGGACGAGGTGGCGGCCGGTGGTCATGCAGATCTGGCCCTGGTGGAAGAAGGAGCCCCAGGTCGCCTGGGCCACAGCACCTTCCAGGTCGGCGTCCTCCAGGACGACGAGGGCGGAGTTGCCGCCGAGCTCGAGGTGGACACGCTTGAGGAGCCGCCCCGCGGCCTCGCCGACGGCGCGGCCCGCCGTGGTGGAGCCGGTGAAGGAGATGACCGGGACACGAGGTTCGGCGACGAGCGCCTGTCCGGCCTCGGCGCCGCCGGGCAGGACGTGCAGCAGGTTCTCGTCGAGTCCGGCCTCGGCGAAGACCGCGGCGAGTGAGAGTCCGCCGCAGACCGCGGTGCGCGGGTCGGGCTTGAGGAGAACCGCGTTGCCGAGGGCCAGTGCGGGCGCGACGGATCGGATGGACAGAATCAACGGCGCGTTGAACGGGGCGATGACGCCGACGACGCCGACCGGGACCCTGCGGGTGTAGGAGAGCCGCTGGTCCTCGCTGGGCAGGACCTGACCGGCCGGCCGGGAGGCGAGCGCCGCGGCTTCGTAGCACTCCTGGGCTGCGACGTGGAGCTCGAAGTCGGCCTTGCCGGGGATCGAACCGGACTCCCGTACGAGCCATTCGCGCAGCTCGTCGGCGTGGGCGGTGAACAGGTCACCGGCCCGGCGCAGGACGGCCGCACGCACGAAGTGCGGGGTTCGGGCCCAGGCTGACTGGGCGGCGACCGCGGCCTCGGCGGCTGCCGTGATGTCCTCGGGCGCGGCGAGGGTGACGTGTCCGAGGACCTCGCCGGTGGCGGGCTCGACGACGTCCGACTCACCTCCCGCGAGCATGCGGGGCTGCCAGGCTTTGGGGTCGAGCAGGGACATGAAGACTCTCCAGTCGATCGGTTCGAGGGGTGGTCCCATGCGGTGGGGCACGCGAAGTGTGCGGCCGCGGCCTCGCGGGACTACGCGATCCGGCGCAGCCGTGCGAGCTGCGTTCGGCCATCGAACGTGATCTCGCCCGGTTGAACGTGCAACATCGTAGCCACGCCGCATCGAACGAAAAGGGAATTGATCGAACTGTTGCTCCCTTTGGCACGCATGGAACGGTGCGGACGCCACACGCGAGCGGGTTGCCCAACTCCAGCCTCGTGTACAGCAGTTGCCACCATCGACGGTCAGCTGCCGGCGGTCCGCTCCGAGATCCTGACCGAGAGCCCGATGTCCAGTTCGGCACCGTCGACAAGCAGCGCCTCCACGGTGTGGGTCGCCGGATCGATGTCCGCCACCATGCCCTCCCCGGCGTACCGGGGGTAGCCCGACGCCCCCGTCTCGCCGGTGGCCTCCACAACGGCAGAGCGGATAGGGGCCCCGACGGACCGGACATCGCCGGCATCGGCGGACTCGGAGGTTCCGGAGGCCTCGGAGGCGCCCTTGGCCTTCGGGGCCTCAACGGGGCCTTCGGTGAACTTGGGGACCAGCAGGATCTCGTAACTCTGCGGTTGGCTCATGGTCATGACGCTAGGCAAGCGACGCGCGACGCGCACGTTGCCGCGCTGAACCCGCCTCAGCTGGACTCTCGGGGGATCGCCCGCGCCCTCAGCAGATCATGGCGCTCCGGCACGCCTCCCGGATGCCGAACCAGCCGGTCGACGAGGTCCGCCAGTGGCTGCGACGCCACCAGTTCCATCCGCACACTGCTCAGCCGGGGTCTCAGCAGCCTGCCGAGCAGCAGGTCGTCGGCACCCACCACGGCCGTCTCGGCCGGTATCTCGATGCCTGCGTCCTGGAGGGCCCGCATCAGGAGCATCGCGTAGGAGTCGTTGTATGCGAACACGGCGTCGAGTCCGAGCGTGCGCCACCGGGCGGCGAGCGCGCCGGACGACTCCTCGTCGTACCGCAGGGGCAACGGTTCGATGAGGGCTCCGACATCGGCCGCCACCCGGCGGGCTCCGGACAGCCTCGGTTCGGCCAACGGGGCGAGGCCCGGTTCCTCGGGCATGACCACGCCGATCCGGCGTCGTCCGCGTTCCAGCAGATGTCCGGTCGCGCAACTGCCGACCTCCCGCTGGTCCATGACCAGGGCGTGGGCGCCGTCCACCGGTTCCGGGCCGAGGGTGATCACCGCCTTGGCGCCGGAGCGTCGCAGTACGGCTATGCCCTGCGGGGTGAGCGGCACACCGCCGGGTGCGATCACGGCGACGGGGCGGAGTTCGGCCCAGGCCCGCGCGGCTTCGTCGGCGTCCAGGCCGAGGCTCCCGTGCTGGACCACGGTGTAGTCGAGGCGGCGCAGCCCGGATTCGAGTTCGTGGAGGAAGCGGTGGTGGAGCGGACCGGCAGGGTGGTCCCCGGTGGGCATCAGCACCGTCCGGGTGTGTCCGGCGCGCAGGCTCCGGGCCGCCGCGTGCGGCACATAGCCGAGTTCGGAGGCCGCCTCCCTGACCCGGCGGCGGGTGGACTCGCTGATCCGGACGGTGGGGTTGTTGTTGAGTACGTACGACACGGTGGCCCGCGAGACTCCGGCGAGCCGCGCCACATCGGCGCTGGTCGGGACGGGGCCTTCGGTGGGCTGCTTGGGTAACTGGCTCATGGCGTCGGGCAGTCTTCCAGACCGCATCGAGGTGGGTACGCTCCGGGGCATGGATGACTCGTCGATGGTGGGGCTGCTCGGCAGGGTGACCGGGACCGTGGGGCCGGGTCTGGTCGGTGAGGTGATCGTTCAGATCCGTGGGGGCGCCGAGCACTTCCTCGCCCATCCCGCCCCGCCGGGGGTCCGCATCGAGCCGGGGACGATGGTGACGGTGATCGAGTATCTGCCGCCGCGCACGGTCTATGTGGCTCCCGCTTACGACAGTTGAGGGGCGCGAAGGACTGGCGTCCGGCGCGCGGCAGTCAAGATTGCGGCAAGGTTGCGCACACCTCTTCTCCGCAGTCGCGCGCAGGAGAAGACTCCCTCTGTTCAGCAGTGCCGACGGGGCACTGCGATAAGAGGCGCGCACCGAATGGGTGTCGCGAGCCGCACACCCATTGTGTGAACTCCTCCGAGGGGGCGCATGCCGATGGTCATCGGCGTCGCGGCGGGTCTCGTACTCGCTGCCATCATTGTGTTGATCGGCCTGTTCAAGCTCATGTGGCGGGTGGCCGAGCCGAACGAAGCACTCGTCATCTCCGGTTCCAAGCACAAGACCGAGGGCCTCGGACAGGGCATGGGGTTCCGCATCGTCACCGGGCACGGCACGCTCGTCCTGCCCGGCGTGCAGGCGGTACGGAAGATGTCGCTGGATCTCAACGAAACGGAACTGTCCGTCGACTGCGTCACGCATCAGGGGATTCCTCTGCGGGTGCGCGGTGTTGTCATCTTCAAGGTGGGCGACGACTTCGTGTCGATCGCCAATGCGGCCCGTCGATTCCTCGACCAGCAGAAGATGATGTCGGAGCGGGTGCACAACGTGTTCGCCGGTCATCTCCGTTCCATCGTCGGTGGGTTGACCGTCGAGGACATGATCAGGGACCGGGAGAAGCTCACCGGTCAGACCCGGGCGGCGTGCGGCACCGAGATGGAGAAACTCGGGCTGATCGTCGACTCGCTGCAGATCCACGAGATCGAGGACCCGACCGGATACATCAAGAATCTCGCCATGCCACATGCCGCGGCGGTGCAGCGGGACGCCCGGATCGCGCAGGCCGAGGCCAACCGGCGGGCCACCGAGGCGGAGCAGCAGGCCGCCGCCCGGATGTCCGAGGCGACCCGCGACAGCGAGATCCTGCAGGCCGGGTATCAGGCCGAGCGGGACAAGGCCGCGGCCAAGTCGAGACAGGCGGGACCCCTCGCCGACGCGGCGGCCAGGCAGGAGGTCGTGGTCCAGGAGACCCGGGTCGCCGAACTGGAGGCCCAGCGGCGCGAGCAGCAGCTGCAGGCGGACGTACGGAAGCCCGCGGATGCCCAGGCCTACGAGAAGCGGACGCTGGCGGAGGGTGAGCGCGACGCCCGGATCTCGGCTGCCGAGGCGCATGCGAAGGAGACGGAACTCGCCGCGATCGCCGAGGCCGACCGGGTCAAGACGGCGGCGATCGCGGAGGCCGAGGCCACGAAGGCGCGCGGCGCCGCCGCCGCGTCGGCGACCCGGGCGACCGGTGAGGCGGAGGCAGCGGCGGCGCAGGCCAAAGGGCTGGCGCTGGCCGAGTCGACCCGCGCCAAGGGGCTGGCCGAGGCCGAAGCGATCAAGGCACGTGCTGCCGCCCTCGCGGAGAATCAGGAGGCCGTCGTCGCGCAGCAGTTGGCGGAGAAGTGGCCGGAGATCGTCGAGGCGGGAGCTGGAGCCTTCGGCAGTGTGGACCACATGGTGCTGCTGAACGGCGCCGACGGGATGGCGGACATGTTCGCGAAGGCGCTGACGATGGGTGGCACAGGGCTGGATCTGGCCCGGCAGCTGCTTTCGACGATGAGCGAGAAGGGTGGGCCGGCAGGGTCCTCGGCGCCGGTCAACGGTGTCACGCCCGCCGTGCCGCCGTCGCCGCGCAAGGAGCGCATTCCGGTGACGGATGATCAGGAGGGGAGCGCACCTTCCTGATCGCTCCCGGCAGGTGTGGCCGGTCCTCGTCCGTCGTCCACGGGCGAGGACCGGCCACAGCTCCGGGTCCTCGGCATGCGGCGCCCACAGCTCCGTGTCGACCGCCCCGTGCCGACGCAGCATCGACAGACGGGCGCCGACCGCGGTCGGGGAGTGCTGCCGTTCGGCGGGCCCGGTCCACAGAACGGGCCGGTCAGCCCCTACGGTGTTCCGATGACCTTCCCTCACCGTTCAGACAGCACGTACCTCTCGGGCTCCACCCGCGCCGCCGACGGCTCGGCCGACTTCCCCGGGCGCTCCGGCCCCGCCGCGACCGCCGAGGCGGACCCGCACGACGTGGGCCCGGTCCGTACCTCGTACGCCCCCGACCGCGACGGCGATCCCGACCCCGGCGAGATCGTCTGGACCTGGGTGCCCTTCGAGGAGAACGACGGACGCGGCAAGGACCGTCCGGTCCTGGTGGTGGCCCGGGAGGCGGCAGGCACGCTGCTCGCCGTGCAGCTCTCCAGCAAGCAGCACGACCGGGACCGCGAGTGGGTGGCTCTCGGTGCCGGGCCGTGGGACAGCTCGGGCCGGCCGTCCTGGGTCGATCTGGACCGGGTGCTGCGGGTGCATGATGACGGTATGCGGCGCGAGGCGTGCGCGCTGGACCAGGACCGGTTCGACCTGGTCGCCGACCGGCTGCGGGAGCGTTACGGCTGGCACTGACCGGCGGGTTCGGGGGCCGCCATGCTGCTGACGTTGCCCCTTCCGGCCCAATGTCACCGTGTCGGTCGATGTCCACCCCTCCGGCTCAACGGCAGGGTCGGTGGAGTTCCGGTTCCTATGGCCGCATCACCTTTTCGAATACACGATCGAATGCGGTGCGAGTGGCCGATTCGGGACCGCGGTCGAGGATGCCGAAGACGATCTGCTCGAAATGCCCGGCGAACCGGCCCCCGTCGGTGAGCAGCGCCTGGAAGGCACGGGCCACCTGCGCCGGGTCGTTGCGGAACACGCCGCAGCCCCAGGCGCCGAGCACCAGCCGACGGTATCCGCGCACCGCAGCGACCTCCAGCACCCGTTCGGCGCGGGACGCGAGCGCGGCGGGGATGCGCGGGGCCTCTTCGGGGGTCCGGCTGCGGATCACTCCGGCGTTGGGTGCGGGCGAGGTGAGGAAGCCCACGGTGTACGGGATGTCCAGCAGGCGCCCCCGGTCGTCCCGGAACACCGGTACGCCGGGTGAGTGGATGACCCGGTCGGTGTAGAAGGCACTGCGTTCGGCGCGGTGGTGGGCGTAGTGCTCGGGGGCGCGCAGCAGGGTGGCGTAGAGCGCCGAGCTGCGGCAGAGCGCCTCCTCCTGGGCCTGCGCGCCGTTGAGGTAGCCGCCGCCGGGGTTACGGGCGGAGGCGAAGTTGAGCACGGCGACCTTGCCGGGCCCTTCGCCCGTCATCCGGCGCGCCGCCTGCAGGCTGCTCTCGCCGGTGACCTCGACGACCGTGGCGCGGTCGGAGTCCAGAACGGCGACGGGCACCGGCTCGGGCCCGTACAGCCGGGTCCCGGAGAGCGCAGCGGCCAGAGCACGCTCGATACCGACCTCACGCCCCGCGGGGGTGCGGTATCGCCCCTCCTCCACGATGGTCTCGGTCTCTCTTGCGATGGCGCGAAGCCGTGCGCTCATCAATACTCCCCCGTGTGGTGCATACGGGGCATGGTCGGTGTTTCCGAGGCCCGGATGCAACCGAATTTCTGTCGCGCAGGGGCCCCCTTGTGCGATCCCCCGGCACGGGTTTGGGTGGTACGGACGCACCGAAGAAGGAGGCCCCGGAATGTCACCGGACGCACCTGTCGGCCACGGTCCGGCCGAGTACAACCAGCCCCTCGGCGAGGGGGAGGCGGAGGATTTACTGCGATGCATCTGCTTCAAGACGGGCCCTCCCCGCACGGTCGGTGTCGAGCTCGAATGGCTCATCCACGACCGTGACCACCCCCGGACGCCGGTCCCTCACGACCGTCTCCACGCGGCTGTCGCCGCTGTACGCGCGCTGCCGCTGAGTGCGGCGCTCACCTTCGAACCCGGCGGCCAGCTGGAGCTCAGCTCGCGCCCCGCCGACTCCCTGATGGCCTGCGTCGATGCCATGACCACCGATCTGGCCGCCGTACGTGCCGCCCTCGACGCGGAGGACCTCGCACCCGTCGGTTTCGGCGTCGATCCCTGGCATCCGCCGCACCGTCTGCTGCACGAACCCCGCTACGACGCCATGGAGGTCTCGCTCGACCGGTCGGGTACGGCCGGCCGCGCCATGATGTGCACCACCGCATCCGTCCAGGTCTGCCTGGACGCCGGCGAGGAGGAGCCGGGGCCACTGGGCTACGGGCGGCGCTGGCAGCTGTCGCATCTGCTGGGTGCGGTGCTGGTGGCGGCGTTCGCCAACTCGCCGTACCGGCAGGGCCGGCCGACGGGACTGCGGTCCACCCGCCAGTCGATCTGGGCGGATCTCGATCCGGTACGAAGTCTGGCGCCGCCGGGCCATCTGGCCCCGCGGGACGCCTGGGCCACGCATGTGCTCGACACCCCCGTGATGTGCATACGGGGCGGCGAGGGGCCATGGGCCGTCCCGGAGGATCTGACCTTCCGCGACTGGATCCGTGCGGGCGCGCCACGGCCGCCGGTGCGTGCCGATCTCGACTACCACATCAGCACGCTCTTTCCGCCGGTGCGCCCGCGCGGACATCTCGAACTGCGCATGATCGACGCGCAGCCGGGTGACGACGGATGGCTCGTGCCCCTCGCCGTCACCACCGCTCTGTTCGACGACCCGGAGGCCGCCGAGACCGTGTACCGCACCGTCAAACCGCTGGCCGAGACAGCGGGCCCGCAGTCGGCACCGCGCAACCCGCTCTGGACCGGCGCCGCCCGTGACGGCCTGGCCGACCCCGAACTGCGGGCGGTGGCCGATGTCTGCTTCCAGCTGGCCCGCGAAGCGCTGCCCCGGATGGGTGCGAACGATGCCGTGCAGGAGGCGGTGGCGCATTTCCACGACCGTTATGTCGCCCGGGGACGATGTCCGGCCGATGATCTGTCCGGACTGCTGTCGAGGGAAACGGTGCATGCGATGCACGCGGCCACGCTCCGTCCGGAACCGGGAAAGAAGGCAGGCTCATGACGCACTCCCCCACTCCCTCGGCCACCGGCCTGGACACCGAGGCGCTCCGCCGACGCGCCCTTGCGGCGCTCCTCAACGCCCGGGAACGCACCACGCTCCTCACCGACAGTGTGGACGACCATGAACTGACCGCTCAGCATTCGCCGTTGATGTCGCCCTTGGTGTGGGATCTCGCACACATCGGCAACCAGGAGGAGCTGTGGCTGCTGCGGGGCGTCGCCGGGCGGGAAGCGATGCGGCCCGAGATCGACGGGTTGTACGACGCCTTCGAACATCCGCGGGCGAGCCGTCCGTCCCTGCCGCTCCTGCCGCCGGCCGAGGCCCGCTCCTACGCGGCTGAGGTACGGGGCCGGGCCCTGGACATCCTCGACAGCACGCCCCTGATCGGCGGCCGCCCGCTCGTGGATGCGGGTTTCGCCTTCGGCATGATCGCCCAGCATGAACAGCAGCACGACGAGACGATGCTGATCACTCATCAGCTGAGGTCGGGTCCGGCCGTACTCACCGCACCGGAACCGCCGCGACCCACCGACGCGGCCTCCCTGCCCGCCGAAGTCCTGGTGACCGGTGGACCGTTCACCATGGGAACGTCCACCGAACCCTGGGCCCTCGACAATGAGCGACCCGCCCATGTGCGCGACGTCCCCACGTTTTTCATCGACACGACACCGGTCACCTGCGGAGCGTACGAGCGCTTCATCGAGGACGGCGGCTACACCGAACGGCGCTGGTGGGCGCCGGAGGGCTGGGCCATGGTCCGCGAGCACGAGCTGACCGCCCCGCTCTTCTGGCGCCGGGACGCAGGGCAGTGGCTGCGCCGCCGGTTCGGGGTGACCGAGCCGGTGCCCGCCGACGAGCCGGTGCTCCATGTGAGCTGGTACGAGGCGGACGCGTACGCCCGCTGGGCGGGGCGCAGACTGCCCACCGAAGTCGAGTGGGAGAAGGCGGCGCGCCACGACCCGGGCTCGGGCCGCTCGCGCCGCTACCCGTGGGGCGACGAGGACCCGACCGCCGACCGGGCCAATCTGGGCCAGCGCCATCTGCGTCCGGCGCAGGCTGGAGCCTACGCTGCGGGCGAATCACCGCTCGGAGTACGCCAGTTGATCGGCGATGTGTGGGAGTGGACGTCGAGCGACTTCCTCCCCTACCCGGGCTTCGCGGCGTTCCCGTACCGGGAGTACTCGGAGGTGTTCTTCGGACCCGACCACAAGGTCCTGCGCGGTGGTTCGTTCGCCGTGGACGCGGTGGCCTGCCGGGGCACGTTCCGCAACTGGGACCTGCCGGTGCGGCGCCAGATCTTCGCCGGATTCCGTACTGCGAGGGATCTCTGATGTGCCGTCATATTGCTTATGTCGGACCGCCGGTTGCGCTCGGCACTGTGCTGACGCAGCCGTCCCACGCGTTGGTCCGGCAGTCCTGGCAGCCCCGGCAACAGGAGTACGGGACGGTCAACGCGGACGGTTTCGGGGTGGGCTGGTACGCGGACGGCGACCCGGTGCCCGGTCGCTACCGGCGCCAGGGGCCCGTCTGGGCCGACCTGTCCTTCGCCGATCTGGCCAGGGTGGTGCGGAGCACGGCACTGCTGGCGGCCGTACGCGACGCCACCGAGCCGGGGGCGGACGGCGAGGCGGCAGCCGCGCCGTTCACCTCGGGCCGGCTGCTGTTCAGCCACAACGGCGCGGTGAAGGGCTGGCCCGGGTCGCTGGCACCGCTCGCCGCCACGCTGCCCACGGCCGAACTCCTCGCTCTCACCGCCCGCTGCGACTCCGCCCTGGTCTGGGCCCTCGTACAGCACAGGATCGCCCAGGGGGACGACATACCGCAGGCCGTCGCCGACACCGTGGGCGAGATCGCGGAGGCGGCGCCCGGTTCGCGGCTGAACCTGCTGCTCACCGACGGCACCACCATCGTGGCGACGGCCTGGGGAGACACCCTCTGGTACCTCACCGAACCGGGCCACAGCGCGGTCGTGGCCTCGGAGCCCTACGACGACGATCCGCACTGGCGCACGGTCCCCGACCGCACCCTGCTCGTCGCGACCTGCACCGACGTTCTGCTCACCCCGCTCAAGGAGCCCACCGAGTGAGTCCCATTCAGCTGACCCGCACCCTGCCGGCGGACGCGACGGACGCGGCGCTGCGCGCCGACGTGCTGCACGGCCTGACCAGGCACCCGAAGACCCTGCCGCCCAAGTGGTTCTACGACGCACGCGGCAGTGAGCTGTTCGAGGAGATCACCCGGCTGCCCGAGTACTACCCGACTCGCGCCGAGCGGGAGATCCTGGTCGCCCGCGCGTCCGAAATCGCCGCGGCGTCCGGCGCACAGACCCTGGTCGAACTTGGTTCCGGCTCGTCGGAGAAGACACGGCACCTGCTGGACGCGCTGCCCGCGCTGCACAGCTATGTGCCGGTCGACGTGAGCGAGAGCGCGCTGCGCGGCGCGGCCGAGACCCTGCTCGCGGAGCGGCCGGACCTGTCGATCCATGCGCTGATTGCCGACTTCACCGGTGGACTCACCCTGCCGGACACACCGGGGCCGCGGCTCGTCGCGTTCCTGGGCGGCACGATCGGCAATCTGCTGCCGGACGAGCGGGCGGTGTTCCTGAAGTCGGTACGGTCGCTGCTCTCGCCCGGCGACGCGCTGCTGCTCGGCACGGATCTGGTGAAGGACGAGGAGACCCTCGTCGCGGCGTACGACGACGCGGCCGGGGTGACAGCGGCGTTCAACAAGAACGTACTGACGGTCGTCGACCGGGAATTGGGAGCCGACTTCGACCCGGCGGACTTCGATCATGTGGCGCTGTGGGACCCGAAGCAGGAGTGGATCGAGATGCGTCTGCGGGCCCGCAGAGCTCTCACGGTGAAGATCCCGGAATTGGATCTGGTGGTGCCGTTCACGGCAGGTGAGGAACTGCGTACGGAGATCTCGGCGAAGTTCCACAAGGAGGGGATCCGGAGCGAACTCGCCTCGGCCGGACTCACGTTGACTCAGTGGTGGACGGACTCCGCGGACCGGTTCGCGGTGTCGCTGGCCACGGCGGTCTGAGCGGTACGGGCAAGAGCACGGCGGCCGGGCCGGGTGCCCGCGGGGATCGGCGGCAGGACGCGGATCTCGGCGGTCAGCCCGGCCGCCATGACCACCCTCCACAACGAGGCGGTGAGCGGATCGTCACCGACGAACGCGGCGGCGCCGGCCGCGGGCCCGTCCGTCCGCGCGGTGCGGTAGGTGATGCGTACCGGGCGGACCTCGGCGCCCGCGTCGATGGCCGCCTGGAAGACAGCGGGCCGGAACCGGCCACCGGATCCACGCCCGCACCAGGTGCTGCCTTCGGGGAAGACCACCACCCGTGAGCCGCCGCGCAGTGCCCCCGCGATGGTGCGCACGGTCATGGGCAGTGCCCGCAGCCGGTCGCGCTCGACGAACAGCGTGCCGCCGAGCGCGGCGAGCGGGCCGAGTACCGGCCAGCCCCGGATCTCGCTCTTGGCGAGCATCCGGCCCGGGAACACGGCGGCGACGAGCGGGATGTCCAGCCATGAGATGTGGTTGGCGACGACCAGCACGCCGGGGGCACCGGCGCGATCCGCCCCGGCCGTCGGCGCGGGGTCGCCGGTCACCTCGATCCGCACGCCGAACGCCCGCACGACCGCGTACGCCCACCACCGGATCAGCCGGTCGCGCTGCCCCGCGCCGAGGAGCAGCACGGGAGCGGCGCACAGCGCGCCGACGAGCACGAGGGTGCATCCGGCGAGCAGCAGGGCCGTGGCCGCAAGGGCGCCGCGCACCGGGCCGTCGTGACCGGCGCAGGTGTGGGGCGTGCAGGGCGCGGTGGGCAGCCAGGCGCTCATGTCAGCGGGGCGAGGGACAGGAAGTGGCGCAGGTAGCGCGGGTCGGTGCGGCGAAGCGACAGCAGGACGTAGAGGTCGGCGACGTTGAAGTCGGGGTCGTGCGCGGGCGCCCCGCAGACCCAGGCGCCGAGGCGGAGGTAGCCACGGAGCAGCGGAGGGAGGGCGGCGATTCCGGTGCGCGCGGGGGTCCTGGCGGCTCGGCCGGCACGGGTGGCGGCGTGGGGCTGCCAGAGGCGGTGCGGGGTGACCCAGTATTCCTCGGGGGCCAGGTACTTCGCCCGTACGGTGTCCCAGGAGTCGGCGGCCAGGACGCCGCCGTCGGCCAGGGGTATCGAGCAGCAGCCGGCCAGCCAGTTGTGCCCGCTGCGCTCCATGTAACGGGCGAGCCCCGCCCAGATGAGGGCGATGACGGCGCCGTCCCGGTGGGCCGGGTGGACGCAGGAGCGGCCCACCTCGATCAGGTCGTCGCGGATCGGTCCGAGCCGGCCGAGATCGAACTCGCTCTCCGCGTAGAGACGTCCGGCAACACGGGCCCGGTCGGGCGGCAGGAGGCGGTAGGTGGCGATGACGTCGCCGGTCGCCACCTCCCGTACCAGCAGGTGATCGCAGTACGCGTCGAAGGCGTCGCTGTCCAGACCGGGTTCCGGCCCGTCCAGCCGGGCACCGAGTTCACCGGCGAATACCTGGTGGCGCAGCCGCTGGGCGGCCCGCACCTCGTCCTGGGTGACGGCGACGGAGACGCGGTAGAGCGGCGGCGCGGGAGCTTCGGACCGTGCCGGGGCGGGCTGCTCCGGCACCAAGGAGGTGGAGGTGAGAGGGCCGGCGACGAGCGGTGGGGTGGGCAGCGCGTTCATGGCGGTCTCCGGGGACGGATCGGCAAGGGCGGCTGCCGGGCTGCCGCACTGCTGCGACTGCCCGGCCCCTTACTTCTTCCGTGACCGGCTGGATTCGACATGACCGCTGCGGAGAGCCTGGATGTGCGACGGCTGAATCCCGAGGTGTTCGGGCGGTGGATCGGGCGGACCCGGTGGCCCGTCCGGCGGCCCGGCCCGGTCAGCTGCCCGCGAGCTCGGCGGTGATCCGTTCCGAAGCGGACTTCGCCTCGGCCAGCGGGTCACCGCCCTGCAGAACGGCCGACATGTAGGGCTTGATCGGGTTCTCGGCCTCGACCGCCGCCCACTGCGGCGAGTTGGGGGTCGCGCGACCGCGCCGGGCGCCCTCGGCCATGGCGGCGGTGCCCTCCTGGCCCTCGATGACATGTGCGAGGCTCGACTTGTTCGGCACATAGCTCATGGTCCTGGCGAGGTCCGCCTGCCATTTCGCGCCCGCCAGCGCCTTGATCACCTCGATACCGGCCGTACCGTTGTCCGCCTTCTCGGGAACGATCAGATCGGAACCGCCGGTGAAAACGGAACCGGGGTTCTTCGCGGTCTTGCCGGGTATCGGGAAGTAGCCTAGTTTCCCCTTGAGTTCGGGATTCTTCTGCTCGATGAGCTTGGCGCTGCCCGGCACGGAAATGATCTGCGCGACATCACCCTTGGCGAACACATCGGTCTGCGGAGGGTGCTCTTCGTCGGCGTTCTTCGGGCCGCTGCCGAACGACTGGATTTCCTTGTAGAAGTTCATGCCCTTGATCGCGGCGGGCGTGTCGAGGGCCCCCTCCCAGTCGCCGCCCTTGTCGGACGCCAGATCGCCGCCCTCGTCCCAGATGAACCCGGCGAGCACGTACCAGTTCTGGCCCGCGAGATGGATGCCCTGATTGCCGTTGCGGTTGAGCAGACGGCTGTCCTTGATCCACTCGTCCCGGGTCTTCGGCGGGCTCGTGATGCCGGCCTGCTCGAAGAGATCCTTGTTGTAGATCACCACACGGTTGGCCGCGTACCAGGGAATGCCGTACTGGGCGCCGTCGATGCTGCCGGGATCGGCAAGGCCGGGCAGCCATTCCTCGCTGCCGAGATCGCGCATCGATTCAAGGGTCAGATCGCGCAGTTCGCCGCTCTCCGCGTACTGGGCGACCTGGGTGTTGCCGACCTCGATGACATCCGGGGTGTCGTCCCCCTCCAAGGCCGCGGAGACCTTGGGGCCGATTCCACTCCAGCTCTGAATCTTGAACTCCAGTTCGATGGAAGGATGCTCCTCTTCGTACGACTTCTTGAAACGGTCGAGGAAATCGGCGGAAACACTGTCCTTCATCAGCCAGATCGTCACCGTCTTGCCGCCGGGGCCACCCAAGCCCGGGAGGTAGCCGCAGCCGCCCAGTGCAACGGTGGAAACAAGCGCGACGGCTCCTATGAGTACACGGTTCTTCACTGGGCCACCTTCTGCGAAACGGCACGACGAAATGAGGACCCGGTGTGGGGGACTGCGGGCGGCGCTCGCACGGGCGTGGCTGGATTTTGGTATGGACCAATCATTTGGTCAAGGGTCGTCCGCGCCACCTCCCCCGATTCGACCCCTCGCGCACCCGTGCCAAGTGGGGCACCGTGGTATGGACGAAAGGGGACAGAGGATGTCCAACAACACGTATCGGGTCACCGAAATCGTAGGAACCTCCCACGAGGGCGTCGACGACGCCATCCGCCGGGGCATCGCAAGGGCGGCGGAAACCTTGCACAATCTCGACTGGTTCGAGATCACCCAGGTGCGCGGGCAGATCGTGGACGGCCGGATCGAGCACTACCAGGTCGGCCTGAAAGTCGGTTTCCGGCTCGACGAGACCACCTGACCCGGTACGTCGCGGTCAGGTACGCCCCTCACGCCCCTGAGCGTCCTTCAATGCGGGCGAGGCCACTGCCCAGCGAGCCCGCACCACGGTGAAACCGGCCAGCTCGGCCGCGTCGCAGACCAGCTCGTCGTCATCGACCAGCATCCGCACGAGACGCTCCCGGCCCAGCCGCTTCAGGATCTCCAGCTTGGTGTGGCGGGCCGGGCGACGGTCGTCGTTGCGACGCATGTACACGCGCCCCTCGGGCAGGCCCTGCTCGGCGAGCCACGCCACGGTGTCCCGACGGCAGCGCTCCGGCCGTCCGGTGAGGTACCTGACCTCGCACTCCTCGGCGCTGCTCAGCACCAGCCGCACACCCTCGTCGAGCGGCGGATCGTCCACCGCCGCGGCAAAGAAGCTCCCCCAGTCGCGCCGAGCCCCCTCAAGGAAGTGCTGCCGGTGCCCGCTGTCCGCGAGCGTGCCGTCCAGGTCGAATACGGCCAGCGGCCGGGCTTCATATGTCACGCGCCCAGCCTAAGAGGAGTTCACAACATGGGAGTCCGATCGGCTCGCGGTGTCCGGTGCGTGCGATCGCACGGCGCCGGAAGGTCCTCGGACCGGCGAAACGGACCGGACCGCGCAGAAGGCGCTCTCAGCCGGTGACTGATTCATCCTCCCCAGAGGGCCCCCTCCGTCCGTCGCCACCGACGGCGGAGTCGATCAGCAGCACGGCGACGGAACGAGCCGACGCCCCCTCTCCGGGTCAGTACCGTTCCGCTGGGCGTACCGCACGAGGCGAGCGCAGGTGTCCGGGGCGCCGTCCAGGGCGGGGACGCCTCGCTCTTCGCCACGTCCGCTGTGCCCGTCGCCTGAGCGCTCGCCCCTCATCCCCCGATCGGCGAGCCCCTGCACGGGGGGAGGGCAGGGCGGGACGCGCGCTCTCAAGGGCGCTTCACCCGGGCCGAGTTGGCCATCTGCGAGGTCACGCAGGAAAGGCGGTGCGGGGCCATTCGACCGATCCGCGGCCGATGACCGGGTAGCCGGATGGTCACGTTCCGCGTTCATCGAAAAGGTTGTAGGGATCCCGATGGAAACTAAAACCTACGTAAAGCTAACCTTAATTCGTGGCATCTAACGTTACCGATGTGAAGCGAATACTCCTGCGTTCAGGGAAGAGCCCTTACGACGTCGTTCCTGTTGAGCGCGCCCTCCACGAGGACGTGTTCGCGACCAACTCAGGCAACCTGATCTTCAGCGATGCCGCGCACAAGATCCTTGAGACGCCGCGTACCAAGGTGGTCTCCAACGGCATCCGGACGAGGGTCGCCGCCGCCGAGCGGATCAACGAGGAGTACGACGCTTTCGTCATTCCGCTCGCCAATGCCTTCCGGCCGTCCTTCGAGCCCCAGCTCAAGCGGCTGACCCAGCTCATCTCGAAGCTGAAGATCCCGGTCATCGTGCCGGGCGTCGGCGCGCAGACCAGCACCAACTACTCCGCAGACCGGTTGCGGCCCATGGCGCCCAGCGTGCACGCGTTCGTCTCCGCGGTGCTGGACCGCAGCGCTTCCATCGGGGTGCGCGGTGAGTTCACCGAGCGCTACCTGCGGGACATGGGCTTCCGTGACGTGGAGGTCATCGGCTGTCCGTCGATGTTCATGGGCGGCCGCGATCTCTTCATCCGCGAGAACACCCGGCCACTGGGACCCGAGTCGCGGATCGCGATCAACGGATCGCACGACGCCGTGAAGAAGTACAAGCTCGGGCGGATCATCGACCACACCCGTGCGCGCTATCCCCATCTGCGCTTCATCGGGCAGAACCTGTCCGATGCCCGCCAGCTGCACTGGCGTGACCTGAGTCACGTGAACGCCGCCGTCACCGACATCCCCACCCACCCCGACCACCCGATGTTCGCGGAGGGCAAGGTGAGGGTCTACATAGACCCCAAGACATGGGTGGACGACCTGCGGGGCTTCGACTTCTCGTTCGGCTCCCGGATCCACGGCAACATCGCGGCGCTGCTCGCCGGAACGCCGGCGACGGTGCTCTGCAGCGACTCGCGGACGTTGGAACTGTGCCGCTACTTCGAGATTCCGCACCGGATGCTCGCCAAGGTGCCCGAGAACGTGGATCCCGCGGACCTGTATGCCGAGGCGGACTTCGGGCCGCTGATGCGCGGTCACCAGGAGCGGTTCGACCGGTTCATGAACTTCCTGGACAAGAACGGCCTGGAGAACACCTTCACCCACGGTGACGGGGGTGCGGCCTTCGAGTCCCGCATGAGCGAGCTGGCTTTCCCGGCGGGCGTCCGCCCCTGGACCGGCAGCGGCGTCTCCGAGATGAGCACTCGTCTCAACTGGCTCCAGTCCCAGATGACCGAGCTCACCGACCGGAACACCCTGCTGGAACGGCGCCTTGCGAAGGCCAGCAGGCTGCCCGTCCCGCGCGAGAGCGAGGGACCCGAGCGGCGGCCGTACCAGCGTGCCCGCCGGGTGATCCCGGGCCCCATCAAGCGGGCGCTGCGCAACGCCCGCTAGTGCTGCGACCGGAAAAGATTTGCCGGTCACGGCACTGGTAGGGCTTTGTCAGGCGGTGTTCCCCTCCCCGACCCGAGGGGCGCGGAGGGGAACACCGGCGTCGGTGTTGCGGACCCAGGCATCACCGACGCCTAGAATCCGACTGTTTATCCCCATCTGTCGGCCCCGCCATCATCCGTACGGAGCTCCGCGCGCATGCCCACCCCCCACGATCCGTACGTCCGGGTGCGCGGCGCCCGTGAGCACAATCTGCAGGACGTCCACGTCGACATCCCGCGCGACACCCTCACCGTCTTCACGGGCGTCTCGGGCTCCGGGAAGTCCTCCCTCGCCTTCGGAACGATCTACGCCGAGGCCCAGCGCCGCTACTTCGAGTCCGTCGCCCCGTACGCCCGGCGGCTCATCCACCAGGTCGGCGCGCCGAAGGTCGGCGAAATCACCGGTCTGCCGCCCGCCGTCTCGCTGGAGCAGCGGCGGTCGGCGCCCGGCGCCCGTTCCTCGGTCGGTACGGTCACCACGCTGTCCAACTCGCTGCGGATGCTGTTCTCGCGCGCCGGGGAGTATCCGGCAGGGGCCGAGCGGCTGGACTCCGATGCGTTCTCGCCGAACACCGCCGCGGGGGCCTGCCCCGAGTGCCACGGTCTGGGGCGTATCCACCGCACCACCGAGGAGCTCCTCGTCCCGGACCCGTCGCTGTCGATCCGGGACGGCGCGATCGCCGCCTGGCCGGGTGCCTGGCAGGGCAAGAACCTGCGCGACGTCCTGGACACGTTGGGGTACGACATCGACCGGCCGTGGCGGGAGCTGGACGCGCAGGACCGGGAGTGGATCCTCTTCACCGACGATCAGCCGGTGGTGACGGTCCACCCGGTGCGGGAAGCGGGCCGCATCCAGCGCCCGTACCAGGGCACGTACATGAGTGCGCGGCGCTATGTGATGCACACCTTCGCGGACTCCAAGAGCCGCACCCTGCGGGCCAAGGCCGAGCGCTTCCTGACCAGCGCCCCCTGTCCGGTCTGTGGCGGCACTCGGCTGCGTCCGGAGGCGATGGCCGTCACCTTTGCCGGCCGTACGATCGCCGAGCTCACCTCGCTGCCCCTCGCGGGCCTCGCCGACGTGCTGTCGGCCGCGGGCGGCAACGACACCGCGCGGCTGTTGACGACGGATCTGCTGGCCCGGATCGGGACGGTGACGGAGCTGGGGCTCGGCTATCTCAGTCTCGACCGCACGGCTCCGACGCTGTCCTCCGGCGAGCTGCAGCGGCTGCGGCTCGCCACCCAGCTGCGCTCGGGACTCTTCGGGGTCGTCTATGTGCTGGACGAGCCGTCGGCCGGTCTGCACCCGGCGGACACCGCGTCGTTGCTCGCGGTCCTCGGCCGGCTGAAGGAGGCCGGGAACTCGGTCTTCGTCGTGGAGCACCAGATGGATGTGGTGCGGCAGGCGGACTGGCTGGTCGACGTGGGGCCATTGGCCGGTGAGCACGGGGGCATGGTGCTGCACAGCGGGCCCCCGGCCGGACTCGCGGACGTCGCGGAGTCGGCGACGCGGCGGTTCCTCTTCGGCGGGGGTCCGGTGCCTGCCCGGGAGCCGCGTACGCCCTCCGGGTGGCTGAGGCTGATCGGTGTCGACCGGCACAATGTGCGCGGGGTGGACGCCGCGTTCCCGCTCGGGGTGTTCACCGCGGTCACCGGGGTCTCCGGCTCCGGGAAGTCGACTCTGGTCGGTCAGGTGCTCGCCGGGGTCCTCGCCGACCGGCAGGCGTCCGCCACCACCGGCCTTCCCGCCGAGCAGCCCATGGCCGGCTGTGCATCGGCGCAGGGGCTGGAGGCGGTGGACCGTCTCGTCCAGGTCGACCAGAAGCCGATCGGCCGTACCCCGCGCTCCAATCTGGCCACGTACACCGGGCTCTTCGATGTCGTGCGGAAGCTGTTCACCGAGACCGGCGCGGCGCGCGAACGCGGCTACAGGGCGGGGCGGTTCTCGTTCAATGTGGCGGGCGGGCGATGCGAGACCTGTCAGGGCGAGGGGTTCGTCTCCGTCGAGCTGCTCTTCCTGCCGAGCACGTACGCGCCCTGCCCGGACTGCCACGGTGCGCGGTACAACCCGCAGACGCTGGAGGTCACCCTGCGCGGGCTGAACATCGCGCAGGTGCTGGATCTCACGGTGGAGTCGGCGGCCGGTTTCTTCGCCGGGACACCCGCCGCCGAGCGCAGTCTGCGGACACTTCTCGATGTGGGGCTCGGCTATCTGCGGCTGGGACAGCCGGCGACGGAACTGTCCGGCGGTGAGGCCCAGCGGATCAAGCTCGCCACCGAGCTCCAGCGCACCCGCCGCGGCCACACCCTGTATCTGCTCGACGAACCGACGACAGGGCTGCATCCGGCCGATGTCGAGGTGCTGATGCGGCAGTTGCACGGGCTGGTCGACGCGGGCAGCACGGTGGTGGTCGTGGAGCACGACATGGCCGTGGTCGCGGGCGCCGACTGGGTGATCGACCTCGGCCCCGGAGGCGGCGACCGGGGTGGCCGGATCGTCACGGTGGGGACGCCCGCGGAGGTGGCCGGGGCGGCGGACAGCCGGACCGCGGCGTACCTGGCGGCTGCCCTCAGGTCGGCCTGACGGCCGACCAGGTCCAACGGGCCTGTTTTCCACGACTACGGTCCTGCGGAGACGTTCACCTCCGCCGTGAACGCTTCGGCGTCCGCGGCCCCTGCGCGTACGGGATCAGCGTGACGGGACCTCCCGCACGCCCAACCACTCGGCCGCCTTCACACTGACGGTGTCCGGTCCGGCCGGCGGTACGGGCGCCCTGGTGAACGGCGACGTCGAGACGGGTTCGCCAGCTCCGTGGAACCGGGAGAACGGCGGCGCGGTCGTCCCCAACCCGGCGTACGGCGGCGCGCACGCACTGGCGGCCGCGTCCATCGCATGGCAGAGACAGCGCCGCGCACTCTAGACATCCGATCTGTCGTCCGGTGAAATGGCCTCGCCCTCGGCATACGTCGATGCGTTCCCCCCACTCCTCCATTAAAGAACCGATCAATGGGCCAGGAGATCTCTCGTGACCAATGAACCCCATCCGCAGAGACGAAGCATCCTCAAGTTCGGCGGCGCCCTCGCCCTCACGCCGCTGATCACGCAGCTGGCCGGGGGATTCCCTGTGGGACAGGCCGTTGCCGCCGGGGTCGCCGCGCCGGCGTCCGTCCAGTGGCCGACCCTGTCGCGCAAGGCGCTGAAGTATGCGATCCCCGCCGTGGACTGGCAGTCGCAGGCCCTGCCGATCGGCAACGGCCGGCTCGGCGCCATGCTCTTCGCCAACCCCAGCGAGGAGCGTATCCAGTTCAACGAGCAGAGTCTCTGGGGTGGCGTCAACGACTACGACAACGCCCTCGCGGGCCAGCCGGACGGCGCCTTCGACACCAGCATGACCGGCTTCGGCTCCTACCGGAACTTCGGAAATGTCGCCGTCACCTTCGGGCGCCTCACGAAGGTCACGGCCCCGGGGGGACCGTACCGGACCTCCTCGACAGAGGGCGTCGACAAGACGTACGACGGCAACTCGAGCACCAAGTGGTGCATCGAAGCGCCCGGCTCGAAGGTGCAGTGGCAGGTCGAGCTCCCTGAACCCGTCGAAGTCGCGTCCTACCGTCTGACGAGCGCCAACGACGTACCGCAACGCGACCCGCAGGAGTGGACGTTCTCCGGTTCCGCCGACGGCACCACCTGGACCAGGCTGGACAGCCGCACTCTGGCGACGCCCTTCGAGAGCCGTTTCCAGACGAAGGAATTCACCTGTGCCGACACCGCGGCCTACCGCTTCTACCGGTTCGACTTCGCTCCCAAGGCAGGGGTCAGCCACTTCCAGGTGAGCGAGATCGGACTGTCCGGCGTCGACCTCGGCGGCGGCGGCTCGATGTACCTGTCGTCGCCCAGCGGGCACTCCGAGGGATCCGGTTCCGGGACCGGCTCCCGGGCCACGGGCATCTCGAGTTCGGTGGACCGCGATCCGGCCACGGTCTGGCGGGTCGACGCCGTCGCACCGGCGGTCGTCTGGCAGGCCGACCTGTCCACCACGACCACCGTCACCTCGTACTCGCTGACGGCGGCCCCGGACCGTCCGCAGGACGACCCCCGGCGATGGGCACTTGAGGCGTCGCAGGACGGGCAAGCCTGGGTGACCCTCGACACGCAGAACCCCGGCGCGCCTTTTGCCGGCCGCGGCGAGACCCGGACCTTCCGGATCACCAACAGCACGGCCTACCGCGCCTACCGGCTCACGTTCACCCCCGGAGAGTCGTCCACCGGCTTCCAGATCGGGGAAGTCGTGCTGGAAGGCAAGGGGTTCGACACGCGCATGCAGTCCACGTTCGTCGACTACCAGCGCGCCCTGGACTTCTTCGAGGGTGTCCATGTCACCCGCTTCGGCGAGCCGGGGCGGCGCGTCCTGCGCGAGGCCTTCGCCAGCCGGTCCGCGGACATCATGGTCTTCCGGTACACGTCGGACAGCGACCGGGGACTCTCCGGAGTGATCTCGCTGACGTCCGGACAGGATCAGGCCCCGACGACCGTCGACGCCGACGCCCGGCGGATCGCCTTCAGCGGTGTCATGGGCAACGGCCTCAAGCACGCGTCCACCGTCCAGGTCGTACACACCGACGGCGACTTCAGCACCGACGGGTCGGTGCTCCGGTTCACCGGCTGCACGACCCTGACCCTGCTCCTCGACGCCCGCACCGACTACAAGCTCGACGCCGCAGCCGGGTGGCGCGGAGCCGATCCAAAGGCGGCCGTCGCCGCTGCGCTCGGCAAGGCTGCCGCCCGGTCCTACGACGAGATGCGCGACGAGCACACCGCCGAGATACGCGCCCTCATGAACCGCGTCTCCGTCGCCTGGGGCACCTCCGACGACGCCGTCGTCGCCCTGCCGACCAACGCCCGGCTGGCGCGTTACGCGGCGGGCGAGGAGGACCCGACCCTCGAGCAGACGATGTTCGACTTCAGCCGATACCTGCTGATCAGTTCCTCGCGCCCGAAGGGTCTGCCCGCCAACCTCCAGGGTCTCTGGAACGACAGCAACTCGCCGGCGTGGGCCTCCGACTACCACACCAACATCAACATCCAGATGAACTACTGGGGAGCCGAGACGACGAACCTGCCGGAGTGCCACGAGGCACTCGTCGGGTTCATCAAGCAGGTAGCGGTGCCCAGCCGCGTGGCGACCCGCAACGCCTTCGGCAAGGACACACGCGGCTGGACCGCCCGCACCAGCCAGAGCATCTTCGGCGGCAACGCATGGGAGTGGAACACCGTCGCGAGCGCCTGGTACGCACAACACCTGTACGAGCACTGGGCGTTCACCCAGGACCTGGTCTATCTCCGCAAAGTCGCCTACCCGATGATCAAGGAGATCTGCGAGTTCTGGGAGGACCGTCTCAAGGAGCGCGAGGACGGACTCCTCGTCTCGCCGGACGGCTGGTCCCCCGAACACGGGCCACGCGAAGACGGCGTCATGTACGACCAGCAGATCATCTGGGACCTGTTCCAGAACTACCTCGACTGCGAAGCGGCGCTCGAGGCGGATGCCGGCTACCGGGCCAAGGTCCTGGACATGCAGGCGCGCCTCGCGCCGAACAAGATCGGCCGGTGGGGTCAGCTGCAGGAGTGGCAGAAGGACATCGACAGCCCCACCGACATCCACCGCCACACCTCGCACCTCTTCGCGGTCTACCCGGGCCGCCAGATCACCCCGAAGAAGGCCGACTTCGCGGCCGCCGCCCTGGTCTCGCTCAAGGCACGGTGCGGCGAGAAGGAAGGCGTCCCGTTCACGGCCGGGACGGTGTCGGGCGACAGCCGCCGCTCGTGGACCTGGCCCTGGCGGGCAGCCCTCTTCGCCCGCCTCGGTGACGGGCACCGCGCCCAGATCATGCTGCGCGGACTGCTGACCTACAACACGCTGCCCAACCTGTTCTGCAACCACCCGCCCTTCCAGATGGACGGCAACTTCGGCATCTCGGGCGCCGTGGCGGAGATTCTCCTGCAGAGCCACGACGGCGCCATCCACCTGCTGCCCGCCCTGCCGGACGAGTGGAAGGCCAAGGGTTCCTTCACCGGGCTCCGCGCCCGCGGCGGCTACGAGGTCAGCTGTGAGTGGCGCGACGGGAAGGTCACGTCCTACAGGATCGTGGCCGACCGGGCGCGGAACCAGGGGAACGTCACCGTGCGGGTGAACGGCGTCGACACGAAGGTGAAGCCGATCAAGCCCTGACGTCGGCCGGCCGCCGGCCGAAGCGGCGCGGCACGGGTCGTCGGCACAGCCGGTCTCTTCACCGGCTGTGCCGACCGACATCGGAACAGGCCCCCCAGTGCCCCCGGCAGGCTTTGCCCCCGTCGCGCCGCCCAGCACGCACACACTGGACGACGCTCCTCATGGGGCAGACATGGCCGGTCGCAGCACTGGGGCGTGTGTCGGAAGTCCCGCCGTCCGCCCGAAGGGTGGGCCCGGCGGCGTCCGGTGCGTGCGATCGCAAGGCGGAGGGTCGCCCTCGTACCGGACGTACTCGGGCGAGCCCGACAACGCAGCGAGCGTGCGTGCCGGGCGTCGCCAGGCAGGCGGGACTTCCGACACACGCCCTAGCGTCGGACCTTCCGGGTCGCCCGCAGCCACTCCTTGTTCATCGCCGAGATCGACGGCAGCGGAATGCCCTTCGGGCAGGCCGTGGCGCACTCCCCGGTGAGCGTGCAGCCACCGAACCCCTCGCTGTCCATCTGCCCGACCATGTCGAGCACCCGGGTCTCGCGCTCGGGAGCGCCCTGCGGCAGGACATTGAGGTGGTTGATCTTCGCCGAGGTGAAGAGCATCGCCGAGCCGTTGGGGCAGGCGGCGACACAGGCGCCGCAGCCGATGCACTCGGCGTGCTCGAAGGCGAAGTCGGCGTCCGGCTTGGGCACCGGCGTGGCGTGCGCCTCGGGGGCGGTGCCGGTAGGGGCGCTGATGTAGCCGCCCGCCTGGATGATCCGGTCGAAGGCGGACCGGTCCACGACCAGGTCCTTGACGACCGGGAAGGCCGAGGCACGCCACGGTTCGATGTCGATCGTGTCGCCGTCCTGGAAGGAGCGCATGTGGAGCTGACAGGTGGTGGTGCGTTCCGGGCCGTGCGCGTCGCCGTTGATGACGAGGCTGCACGCGCCGCAGATGCCTTCGCGGCAGTCGTGGTCGAAGGCGACGGGGTCGTCGCCGGCGAGGATGAGCTCCTCGTTGAGAGTGTCGAGCATCTCCAGGAACGACATGTCCTGCGAGATGCCGTCCACCTGGTAGGTGGACATGGCGCCGGGGGCGTCGGCGTTCTTCTGGCGCCAGACGCGCAGGGTGAGCTTCATGCGTAGCTCCGCTGAGTGGGGTGGACGTACTCGAAGACGAGGTCTTCCTTGTGCAGGACGGGGGCGTCGCCGGTGGCCGTGAACTCCCAGGCGGCTGCGTACGAGAACTCCTCGTCCCGGCGGGCGGCTTCGCCGTCCGGGGTCTGCGACTCCTCGCGGAAGTGGCCTCCGCAGGACTCGGCGCGGTGCAGTGCGTCGAGACACATGAGCTCGGCGAGCTCCAGGTAGTCGACGATGCGGTTGGCCTTCTCCAGCGACTGGTTGAACTCCTCGCCGGTGCCGGGCACCTTGATACGGCGCCAGAACTCCTCGCGGATCTGCGGGATCCGGTCGAGCGCCTTGCGCAGACCCTCCTCGGTGCGGGCCATCCCGCAGTACTCCCACATGAGTTCGCCGATTTCGCGGTGGAAGGAGTCGGGGGTGCGGTCGCCGTCGACGGCGAGCAGCAGGTGCAGCCGGTCCTCGGTCTCCGCGACCGCTTCTTCCACGGCCGGGTGCGAGGCGTCGATCTCGCCGTGGTGCGGGTTGCGGGCCAGGTAGTCGTTGATGGTCGACGGGAGGACGAAGTAGCCGTCGGCGAGACCCTGCATCAGCGCCGAGGCGCCGAGCCGGTTGGCCCCGTGGTCGGAGAAGTTGGCCTCGCCGATCGCGAACAGGCCGGGGATCGTGGTCTGGAGGTCGTAGTCGACCCAGAGTCCGCCCATCGTGTAGTGCACCGCGGGGTAGATCCGCATCGGTGTCTCGTACGGGTTCTCCGCGGTGATCCGCGCATACATGTCGAAGAGGTTGCCGTACTTCTCCTCGACCTTCGCCCTGCCCATGCGCTGGATGGCCTCCGCGAAGTCGAGGTAGACGCCCTGTCCGCCGGGGCCGACGCCGCGGCCCTCGTCGCAGACGTTCTTCGCGGCGCGCGAGGCGATGTCGCGTGGCACGAGGTTGCCGAAGGCCGGGTAGATGCGCTCCAGGTAGTAGTCGCGCTCGTCCTCGGGGATCTCGTTGGCCGGTCGGTTGTCGCCCTTGGCCTTCGGGACCCAGATCCGGCCGTCGTTGCGCAGCGACTCGCTCATCAGTGTCAGCTTGGACTGGTGGTCGCCGGTGCGCGGGATGCAGGTGGGGTGGATCTGGGTGAAGCACGGGTTGGCGAAGTACGCTCCGCGCCGGTGGGCGCGCCAGATGGCGGTGGCGTTGGAGTTCATGGCATTCGTCGACAGGTAGAAGACGTTGCCGTAGCCGCCGCTGGCCAGCACGACCGCGTCGGCGAAGTACGTGTCGATCTTCCCGGTGACGAGGTCGCGCGCGACGATGCCGCGGGCCCTGCCGTCGACGATGATCAGGTCGAGCATCTCGGTCCGGGCGTGCAGCTCGACGTTGCCCGCGGCGATCTGCCGGGACAGTGCCTGGTAGGCGCCGAGGAGCAGCTGCTGCCCTGTCTGGCCGCGGGCGTAGAACGTGCGGGAGACCTGGACACCGCCGAAGGAGCGGTTGTCGAGAAGGCCGCCGTACTCGCGGGCGAACGGGACGCCCTGTGCGACGCACTGGTCGATGATCTCGACGGAGATCTGGGCGAGCCGGTGGACATTGGACTCGCGGGCGCGGAAGTCGCCGCCCTTGACCGTGTCGTAGAAGAGCCGGTGGATCGAGTCGCCGTCGTTGCGGTAGTTCTTCGCGGCGTTGATGCCGCCCTGGGCAGCTACCGAGTGGGCGCGGCGGGGAGAGTCCTGGAAGCAGAACTGGACGACGTGGTAGCCCTGTTCGGCCAGCGTGGCCCCGGCCGATCCGCCGGCCAGGCCGGTGCCGACGACGATGACGGTGTGCTTGCGGCGGTTGGCCGGGTTGACGAGCTTGGCCTCGAAGCGGCGGGTGTCCCAGCGATCGGCGACGGGGCCCTCGGGGGCCTTGGTGTCGATGACGGGTGCACCGGTCTCGTAGTGCGAGTAGTCGGTCATGTCAGCTCACAACTCCGGTCATGACGGCGACGGGTACGGAGATGAAGCCCACCGTCAGCACCAGTGCGAGGATGTTGGCGATGGTCTTGAGAACACGGTCGCGGCTCGCCCTGCCCGCGCCGAGGGTCTGCGCGGCGCTCCAGAACCCGTGCTGGACGTGGAGTCCGAGAGCGAGCATGGCGACGATGTAGATGACGTTGCCGTACCAGGTGGAGAAGGTGTCGACGACGTTCTGGTAGGGGTGCCCCGACTGGAAGCCGCCCGAGTGGACTGTTCCGGTGGTCAGGTCGAGGACGTGCCAGACGATGAACAGGGCGAGGATGATCCCGCCCCAGCGCATGGTGCGGGTGGCGTAACTCGCCCGGGGCTTCTTGTGGACGTACTTGCTGGGCCGCGCCTTGATGTCCCGGCGGCTCAGCTGGTACGCGGAGGTTGCGTGCGCCACGACGGCGACGACGAGCACCACACGGACGATCCAGAGGGCCCACTCGAAGTGCAGGAAGGGCTCACCCATGACCCGCAGCCAGTGGGCGTAGTGGTTGAACTCCCCCGGCCCGAAGAAGATCTTCAGGTTGCCGATCATGTGGACGACCAGGTAGCCGAGCATGATCAGGCCGCTCACGGCCATGACCGTCTTCTTGCCGACGGACGAGTCCCAGAGCGTACGCGTCATGGACGGCCGTCGGTCCGTCCGTGTTGCCAGTGCCATGGGCACGACGCTACGACCGAAGGGTCTCATCGGTCCAAGACATGACGCGGCTCATGTCCATAGCCTCTGACTATGGAGCGGGCTAGGCTGGGTGTATGCAATTCCAGCAGCTCATGTACTTCGTGGCCGTCGCCGAGACACGGCACTTCACCCGCGCCGCGGAGGAGGTGCATGTCTCGCAGCCCTCGCTCTCCCAGCAGATCAGGGCGCTGGAGAACGAGCTGGGGGCAGAGCTGTTCAGCCGGGCCCGCGGCAACATCGCCCTGACCGACGCGGGCGAGGCGCTGCTGCCGCTGGCCCGCCGGATCCTGGCGGATGCCGATACCGCCCGGCACGAGGTGCAGGAGCTGGCCCAGCTGCGCCGGGGCCGGGTCAGGCTCGGGGCGACACCGAGCCTGTGCACGGGGCTGCTGCCCGACGTGCTGCGCACATTCCACGACCAGCACCCGGGGATCCAGCTGCTGCTGGAGGAAGGCGGCTCACACGACCTCGTACGGGAGCTGGCGCGGGGGGCGCTCGATCTCGCGCTCGTGGTTCTGCCGCTGCCGGCCGCCTCGCCTGCGCTGACCACGGTGGAGCTGCTCCAGGAGGACCTGGTGGTGGTGTCGGCGGCCGGGGCTCCGCGACCGGGGAAGGGCGGAAGCGTGCGGATCGCGGACCTGCAGGGCGAGCCGCTGGTGATGTTCCGGCATGGCTACGACCTGCGGGAGCTGACCGTGGCCGCGTGCCGGGCGGAGGGCTTCGAGCCGTCGTTCACGGTGGAGGGCGGCGAGATGGACGCGGTGCTCGGTTTCGTACGGGCGGGACTGGGCGCGGCGGTGGTGCCGAGCATGGTGGCGGTCCGGGCGGGGCACGACCTGCGGACGACACGGCTTGCCCCGCCGGGGCTGCGGCGAACGATCGCGCTGGCGCACCGCAGTGACGTGGCGCCTCCACGGGCGGCGCGGGAGCTCCAACGGGTACTGCTGGCCAGCCGGCCGGACGGGCTCGGGAAATCGAGCCCGTCCGGAGGCTGAGGACGCGGCCGGTGCCGGTCCTCCTCGCTCAGACCGCGTCGGCCAGCAGCAAGGCGTGGATCCGGTCGGGAGCCCCGGGCCGCGCGTAGTACCACCCCTGGGCCGTGTCGCAGCCGAGCTTCCGCAACTGCTCCGCCTGGGCTCCCGTCTCGACACCCTCCACCGTGACCGCCAGGTCCAGGCTGTGCGCCAGTGAGACGATCCCCTCGACGATCTTCAGATCGACCGGGTCGGCCGGATGCTGCTGCATGCCCTGGGTGAAGGAACGGTCCAGCTTGAGGACGCTCACCGGCAGCCGACGCAGATTGGCCAGGTTCGAGTAGCCCGTACCGAAGTCGTCGAGCGCGATGTCGACACCCATCTCGGCCAATTGCCGCAGCGGCTTGAGCAGGTCGTCATCGGCTCCGATGAGCGCGGACTCGGTGACCTCCAGGCACAGCGCTCCCGGGTCGAGACCCGAGCGTTCCAGCACGTCGACGGTCTCGGCGACCAGGCGCGGATGGTGCAACTGGGTCGGCGAGAGATTGACGTTGATCCGCAGCGGACCGCCGTCGCTGTGCCGCTCCTGCCAGAAGTTGGCCTGCCGTACGGACTCCTCCAGCACCCATCGCCCGAGCGGCACGATCAGCCCGGTGTGCTCGGCGAGCGCAATGAATCGGTCCGGCCCGAGCACCCCGTGCTGCGGATGGCACCAGCGCACCAGTGCCTCCGCGCCGTGGACCGTGCCGTCGCCGAGGTGCACGAGCGGCTGGTACTCGATGAAGAACTCGCCGCGCTCCAGGGCGGCGGGCAGCGCGGTGGTGAGCCCGTGCCGGGTGATGGCACGGGCGTCCGCCTCGGCGTCGGCTATTTCGAAGCGGTTGCCGCCCGCCGACTTGGCCCGGTACATCGTGATGTCGGCACTGCGCAGCACCTCGGCGGCGCTGCGTTCGCCCGCCGGTCCTTCGACGACGCCGATGGAGCCTCGTACGGTCAGTTCGCGGCCGTCGAGCCGGATCGGCGTGGCGAGCACACCGAGGATCCGGCAGGCCAGTTCGTCGACCTCCGACTCCGTGTGCGGGCCGGTGGTCAGCGCCACGAACTCGTCGCCGCCGAGCCGTGCCACCATCTCGCCCGGCGCGGTCGCACAGCTCTGCAGCCGGTCCGCGACCTCGACGAGCAGCCGGTCCCCTGCCGCGTGGCCCAGGCTGTCATTGATCGCCTTGAAGCCGTCGAGGTCGAGATAGCAGAGCCCGAAGCGGCTGCCGTCGTCGGCGGAGAGCGCCTTCTCCAGGCGTTCGAAGAACAGCGTGCGGTTGGGCAGGCCGGTGAGCGCGTCGTGGGTGGCCTCGTACCGGAGCCGCAGATTCAGCAGCCTGCGCTCCGTGGTGTCCTCCATGAGCGCCAGCTGGTACTGCGGCCGGCCCTCGGGGTCGCGGAGCAGCGACACCGTGAGGTTGGTCCACAGGACGGTGCCGTCGTTGCGGTAATACGGCTTCTCGACGCGGTAGTGCTCGCGTTCGCCGCGTACCAGCTCCTCGTAGTACTTCCACACGTGCGGCGAGTCCTCGGGGTGGACCCACTCGTTGACCCTGTGGCTGCGGACATGGTGATCGAGGCCGCCGAACATACGGGTCAGCGTGTCGTTGACCTCCAGCACATTGCCTTCCAGATCGGCGATCCCGATGCCGATGGCGGCGTCCTTGAAGACGGCACGGAACCGCGCCTCGGTGGCGTGCAGCGCCTCCTCGGCGTTGGAACGGGCGGTGAGCGCCGAGCGGGCGATGGCCTCCTGTTCGGCCAGGGTCCGCTCGCGCAGCGCCTGGGTGAAGCCGCCCGCCAGAGCGTGCTGCATGCGGGCACAGCGGGCCCTGCTGTCCTCGGTCGACAGGGTCACCGGGCCGTTGCCGCCGCAGTAGAGCACCAGGTACGAGTCGACGACGCCCAGCGTGGAGCTGAGCGCGTCCGGGTCCGTGCAGTGCGCGGCGACGAGCGCGGCTCCCACCTTGTTGGCGGGCGCGGGATCGAAGGGACGCGCGTGCAGGATGTCGCTCAACCTGCGGGCCAGCGGCAGCAGATGCTGTTCGAACTCCGGACGGGTCATGGACGTTGCCGTCGAGGGGAAGATGGCCCGGCTCCAGATGGTGGCGAATCTCCGGAGCCGGTCCTCGGCGCCGTCGGGCTCCGCGTCCGGTGCTCCGGACGCTTGGGCGGGAATACTCACGCCTTGCGTCCCACTCCGCCGAAGCCCGAGAAGGCATATGGGTCTTCCTGCTCCTGCACCACGGGGGTGTCGGGACGCCAGTTGGGCATGGCCACGAGCCCGGGCTCGACCATCTCGTACCCGTCGAAGAACCGGCTGACCTCGTCGCGCGACCGCATGATCAGCGGATTGCGGATGTTCCGGTAGACACCGACCGCACCGCCCGCCTCCTCCTGGGTGAGCGGGATGCCCTCGTACGAGGCGTGGGTGATGACGAGCAGGCTGCCGGGGGCGAGTGACTCGGTCAGCTCGGCCACGGCCGCCTGTGGTTCGTCGGCGTCCTCGATGAAGTGCAGGACGGCGACGAGCAGCAGCGCCACCGGGCGTTCCAGGTCGAGGAGTTCGCTGACCTCGGGGCTCTTCAGAATCTCCTGCGGGCGGCGCAGATCGCCGGCGGCGATGACCGCACGGTCGTTTCCTTCGAGTACGGCCTGGCTGTGCGCGACCGCAACGGAATCGTGGTCGACATACGCCACCCGCGCCTCCGGGTCGGCGGCCTGGGCGACTTCGTGCACATTGCCGAAGGTCGGTATGCCGGAACCGATGTCCAGGAACTGAGTGATGCCTTCACTCACCGCATGACGCACCGCCCTGCGCATAAAGGCACGATTGGCCTGCATGATCTTGGGGAGTCCCGGCATGAACTCCATGGCCTTGCGGGCCGCTTCCCGGTCCACTTCGAAATTGTGCGATCCGCCCAGATAGAAGTCATACATGCGTGACACGCTCGGCACTGAAATGTCAATGCCTTGCGGTGCCCAGGCGGGACGCTCCATCGATGTCTCCAACAAGTCGCCACGGCGATCCGGCCATGTTCATGGTCAGTGTTGACCAGAGGCTACTGATCGACCGCCAGGAGAGCGAGCGGAAACGGAAATTAGCGGTCCGTTATTGGTCACACACCAGTGGCATGTGCATCCGGCCCGTCGCCAACGGTGACATTCAGCGACGGGCCGGTCCGGAACGGCTGTTGTGGGGCTACTTCGGGGCGCCGACGAGCTTTGCCTCGGGGGACACCACGTACCATGTGCCCCCGACACCCTGGCCGTTGGTGTCACCCGGCTTCGTGTCACCGGAGAAGGTATAGATGGGCCAGCAATCGATGGCCTGCTGCTTGAGACCGTCGGGACGATTGAAGGTGACAAAGCCCTTGGTGGTGACGCCCTTCACATCATTCTTGGCCAATGGGGCGACAACCGGCCACTTCGAGAGGCAGGCCCCGGTGCAGGCCGACTTCATGGGCCATGCCGTGTCCTTCTTGAACCGGTAGACCGTCATGCCGCGCTTGTCGACGACGATGTCTCCGAGTTTCGGGTCCTTGCGGACCGAAAGTCCCGCGAGATCGGCCCGCTCACCACCACTCGGACCGTCGGCGCTCACCGCAGCCTTCTTGCCGTCCGGCGCGGAGGCGAACCATGTACCTCCCACTCCCTGACCATTGGCGTCTCCGGGCTTGGTGTCCTTGGCGTACCGATACATCGGCCACCCCGCAATGGTGAGTTGCTGCGTGCCGTCCGCACGGGTGACTTTGTCGATCAGCGCTCCATCGGCACCCGCGGCGGCCTTCACATTGCCCGCGGGAACGACCGGCCAGACCTTCGCGCAGCCGCCCTCGCAATTCGACTTCGGCGGGCTCGCGGTGTCCTTGTCGAAACGGTAGAGAGTGAATCCCTCGCTGTCCGTCACGACCTTGCCGAGTTTCTTGCTGTCCCACACCGCGAGCTGTCCTGCCTGCTTGGACGTGCCCACCTGTGCCCCGGAATCGGATCCGTAGTCGCTGCCGGAGCCGTATCCGCTGTCGGCGTCGTAGCCGCTGCCCGCCTGACCGGCCGGACTGGCATTTCCGACGTTCTGACCGTTGGGCGAATCCGTGCCCTGCTCCTGACCGCACGCCGTCGTCAGCGCCAACAGGGCCGCCGCGGTGACCGCGAGCGAGGCGTT
The DNA here is from genome assembly GCF_042802415.1 of Streptomyces sp. NPDC057486. Taxonomy (NCBI): domain Bacteria; kingdom Bacillati; phylum Actinomycetota; class Actinomycetes; order Kitasatosporales; family Streptomycetaceae; genus Streptomyces; species Streptomyces sp. NPDC057486. The sequence continues at coordinate 32,619 of NZ_JBHVEE010000107.1, forward strand.
CCGCCAGGTCTTCATGTCAACTCCCGTGATTTTTCCGCCAGTTGTGAACAGACCGCGCCGTTCATGGCCCTAGGTACGGGCGGCGGGTGCTTCTCTGTTCAACGCGCTCGCAGAAATTTCCCGATCCGCAAACCATCGGTGCTCCAGGTCCCCTCCATCAGGGGAATCAGGACCGTGGTCCGCGTGCCCTCCCACCGGCCGGAACATGCTCCCCGTCATGTACGGATCCCTCTTCGGGCGGCTCACCGCAGCCGTCGCACTCAGCTGGCTCCTGACCGCCCCGGTGCCCGCGGTGGCCGACAACTGCTCGTACGCCTCGATCGGGGAAGACGGCGGGAACTCGGCGGTCGCCACATCGGGTGACGGTCATTGCCAGGCGGGCCCGGCGCCCAGGCCGACTCCGCGGCCGACACCCCCACCGCCGGCCCCGCCTCCCCCTCCCCCACCGCCGCCACCTCCGGCACCGCCTCCGCCTCCGCCACCACCCCCGGCACCGGCGCCACCACCACCGGCGCCCACACCGCCGCCTCCGGAGCCCACACCCTCGGTACGCCCCACGCCACCCCGGCCGAAGCCGGTGGCGATCCCCACCTACCGCAAGCCGCCGCGCAAGGTCCCCCGGCGCGGTCCCTCCCTGGTCGCCCTCACCCTGCTGATCACCGCTCCTGCGGTGTTCGCCGTTGCCGTGCTACGTCCCCGCTCCCGCTGACCCACGGAGAAGCCCATGTCGGAATGGCTCGTTCTCACCCTCGCCATGGCCGCGGTCTGCGCCGTCGTGCTCACCATCGCCGTCCTCAACCATCGCCGCGTCGGGGAGGACGACGACCCGTCCGAAACCCCTGACGTCATCGAATACATGACGATGATGATCGGCGTGGTGTACGCCATCGTGCTCGGCCTCGCCATCGCGGGCGTCTGGGAGGGGCGCAGCGCCGCCCAGGAGTACGTCCGCCAGGAGGCCCAGGCACTGCACGAGGTGAACGCCCGCTCCTCGGTCTACCCGGCCGAGGTGCGTACCCGGATCCGCGCCGATGTCGACGCGTACGTCGGTCATGTCGTCCACGACGAGTGGAAGGCGATGGCAGAGCACGGCAGCCTCACCGCCGAGGGCGCCGAACTCCTCGGCCGGGTACGTGCCGACGTCACCGACTACCGGCCGAGGAACGACCACGAGGGGCAGGCGTATCAGCCACTGGTCGACCAGGTCGCCGCGGCCGACGACGCGCGCAGCGCCCGCGCCCAGAGCGCCGGCGCCACCATGCCGGGCGTGGTCTGGTTCGGCCTGATCACCGGGGCGCTGGTGACCGTCGGGCTGATTTTCACCCTGCAGATCCGCCGAACCTTCCGGGAACTGCTGCTGGCCGGGCTGTTCAGCGTGCTCATCGCCTTCCTGCTCTTCCTGATCTGGGACTTCGACTCCCCCTTCGGCCGCGACATCTCGGCCACGGCCACGCCGTTCCTCGACCTCTTTCCCAACGTGTCGGGCTGACGCGTGCCCTGACGATCTGACGACCTGAAGGCCTGACGGTCCGACGGTGCGCGGGCCCGACGGTGCGCCGCCCGGGGGACACCTGTGCCCCATTCGCCCGCCCCCGATCGCGAGCGATATACAGCACTTCTAACGTTTCCTCCATCGAGGTGCATATCTGACACTTTGTGGATATTCGTTCCGCAGTTGCCCCTCGGGGAGGAGGATTCACCATGCTCGCCATAGGTGTCGCACCCGTCGCCCTGCTCGGCGCCGCCACTATCGCCCTGACCACTCCGGCTGCGTCCGCGTACGCCGTGTCGTCGGGGGGCGCGCCGGGCGCGACCGGATACACCGTTGCTCCGTCGGTGATCGCGCCGGGCGGCCAGGTCACCCTGGCCGCACGGGGGTGCCCAACTACAGCAACGGCCAGCTCGGGCATCTTCGACAGCGTCACTATTCCCGGAGGAGGCAGCGCCTCGGCCACGGTCGACCGGGATGCAAAACCGGGCGCTTCCTATGAAGTGTCGTTCATTTGCAATACATCGCCGACCTCCACGGCGGAGATCGGTCTCACGATCTCCGCCGGCACCCCCGGCACAGGCTCCACGGCGCTCGCGCCGAACGGTGTGCAGGGTGATCTCGGCGGCGGCATCGGCCGGATGAATGCCGCGCAACTGGTCGGCGGCACGGCAGTGGCCGTGGCCGCGACCACCGGCGCCGTCTTCGTGGTGCGCCGGCGCAACGAGAGGTACAGCCACTGACCGACGCAGACCGTCGGTGGTACGCCCGTCGCCCCGGTTACTGTTGAAGTTC
>NZ_JBHVEE010000108.1:0-34320 GCF_042802415.1 Streptomyces sp. NPDC057486
TACGGCACCTCGCTGCGTTGTCGGAACGCCCGAATACGCCCAGTATGAGGACGCTCCTCCGCCTTGCGATGCACCGCATCCGACGCCGCGCGCTGTTCCGCCAGGGATTACGGGACAGCCCTTAGCGCCTAAGCGAGAGGCCCCTGCCTTAAGGTCGTGCGAGGAGGCTGTGCACGACGGGAACGGGTTTCAAGACCGGCAGCGGGAGTAACTGACGATGCACTGACCTGCGCTTACGCCCGAGGCAGCACCCCGGGCGTTCCGGATGAACGGCTACGACTCCGCGGTCAGAGCTCGCCACGGCGTGCGAGTTGCTTCACCGCGTTCTCACGGATGATCTCGTTCTCGGCGTCGCGCAGGCCCTTGAGAGCGTCCCGGGCCTCCTCGCCGGGGATGCCGCTGAGCGCCCAGATCGCCTTCACCGCGAGCGCCCGGAACTCGTCGAAGTCCAGGTGCTCGGGAACCCAGCGAGTCGCCTCGACCAGCGTCGGCACCGTCTTGGGCGAGCGGAGCGTGCCCAGCATGGACACGATGTCCTCGTGCTCCCTGTGCCATTCCGCAGGGAACAGCTCGATCAACAGCTCCAGGAACTCCTCGACCGAGGCGTCGGCGGAGCCATGGACGATCAACGCCATCTCCAGGTCGTCGGCGTCCCGGCGCTCCATGGCGTCCCGGTGCAGCCGGAGCGACCGCACCCATCTTGTGGAACCCTCCGATCCGTAACTCTCGCCGGATCGGTCAGCGACAGTCATTCCGGTCGCTTCACGCCTCTGGAAGGGACGCTACCGGTCGAAGCGGTTGCTCGGGGCTGACGGAAGGGCGAGTCACCGAAAGCGGAGGGAACCCCTTCGCTCCCCGCTCCGTCAAGGTCATGAATCGATCGGAAGACGCGCATGGGGCCCGAGCTCCCCATGGGTTTCCGCGGTACTCGGTGAGACGGAGCGCGCACGCTCCGGAAGGAGCCCCACTGATGCGGGTCGCACTTTCACTCCTACGTGAAGCCGACAGGTCGGCGCGGTCGCGGTTGCTGCCGTTGTCCTTGGTGATGGTCATGGTCGGGGTTGCGCTGACGGCCGCCTGTACGACGGAGGGCCAGGCCAACGGGTCATGCGCCTTCATAGCCACGTACGAGGGCCGTACCTATACGGATGTGTCCGGACGCATCGACTTCACCGTAGGCAACAGACTCGGTCCCGCCGAGTTCCCGCCCTGCAATGACACACCGAACGACGGTGATCCGGAACTGCGCGAACCGACCACGGCTTACGCTGTCGACGGCGTGGATCCACATATCGCCATCGCGGTGGGGAGCACCCCGGACGACGTCACGCTGGTCGCCGTCCAGAGGCCCGGTGACAGCCTGCCTCCGGAGGTCGAGGCCCTGATCCGGCATTGACAACGGCTTAAGGCATAGGCCTCAACCCACCACCCTCTCTGGCTTCCATCCCGTCTGTCGTCGGCCCGCACTCCTGTGGAGCGGGCGCGGCGCCTTTCGTGGCCGCCGAGGCGCACGAGGACGGGCGGAGCATGCCGGAACCGGTTCCCGAGGCCATCGGTGTCATCGCGCTGCTCACCCTCGCCGTCCTCGCGTACCGCCTGTTCCGGACCGTACGCACTGAGGTCGCCGCACGCCGGGTCCTGCGCTGCCTGTGCGAGGGCCCAGAGGACACTGAACTGATCGTCGCCGCATCCTCCTTGCCGCAGGCCTTCGCCATCGCCGCGACCCGGCGAGCCTCCGGCCGGATCCTGGCCACCTCCGCCGTGCTCACCGCGCTCCAACCCGCCGAACGACGCGTCCTGCTCGCCCACGAACGCGCCCACCTGAATCATCGGCACGCCCCGATCTGCACGGCCGTGGCCCTCGCCACGGCTGCCAACCCCCTGCTCGCCCCGGTCGGCGCCACCGTGTCGTTTCTCGTCGAACGCTGGGGCGACGAATCGGCGGCCCGAAGCGTCGGCGACCACGCCATCACGGCCCGCGCCATCACGGCCCGCGCCATCGCCCGAGCCGCCCTGATCACCCACAGGCATCGCCCCGCCCTGCGACAACGCGGGCCTGCAGGGCGTGAAGCCCGGTCAGCCCGTGCTCGGCCTCTTCGCGTCCGGCAACGTGCCGGTCGAGTGGGCCGGCAAGCCCGCCGCGGTCGGCGGCACCGACCCGCAGCGCTGCGCCACCACCAACCCGAACCGCCCGGCGAGCACCCCGAGCCTCGCGGACTCCGCCACCAAGGCCATCCAGCTCCTCGAGGCCAAGCAGAAGCACTCCAAGCAGGGCTTCTTCCTCCAGATCGAGGGCGCCTCGATCGACAAGCAGGACCACGCCGCCGACCCCTGCGGCCAGATCGGCGAGACGGCCGCCTTCGACCGCGCGGTGAAGCTCGCCCGCGACTACGCGGCCAAGCACCCCGACACCCTCGTCGTCACCACCGCCGACCACGGCCACACCAGCCAGATCGTCCCGCTGGAGGCCACCCCGCCCGGCCTGTCCTCCACCCTGGTCACCAACGAGGGCCAGCAACTGAAGGTCAACTACTCGACCAACACCCCGGGCCAGTCCCAGGAGCACACCGGCACCCAGGTCCCGCATCGCCGCGCAGGGCCCGCAGGCGTACCGCGTCCTCGGAGTCACCAACCAGACCGACCTCTTCACGACGATCAGCGAGGCGCTCCGCCTGCGCTGAACGCGGTCAACGCGCTGAGCGCTGAACCGAGGAGAGGGGGAGCCCGGCCACCGGGCTCCCCTTCAGTCGTCACCGGTCGGCGCCGTGGCCCCGTGGCGGGCCCACAGGGAAGGTGGCGACCGGCTCAGCGGGTGCCCTCGTGATGATCTGCGGGTCATTGTCGGTGGTGGTTCGGCATCGTGATGTCAGTTCGGGCCTGGCCGTCTCGACCCGGACGGTGGAGCGCCAATCGGCGTCACGGCCTACCTCTGCGCCCGGGTGACCCAACCGCGATTCGCCCCATGCCCTCCCGAAGCCCGACACGATCCCGAGCACGAGGCGTCATCCTGCCGCTACGGGAGCGTGTATCGGTGGGATGACCGAGGTGCGGCTCATCGGGATCGACCGGCACACCGTCGCGCCGCCCGGCGGGGCCATCGTCGTGGACGAAGCCGGGGAGCCGACCGGGCTGCTCCACGAGGGGGCCCAGGTCCTCGTCCAGAACGCGCTGCCACCGCTCAGCCGGCAGGAGCGGACCGACGCGATCAGGTCGACCCTCGCCACGCTCGCCCGGCTCGGCGTGACCAGCTACGCGTGAGACGCAGGATGGCTCGGCCGGTCCGCCCGGCCCGGGGTGGGCCGAGCGGACCGGCCGGTGCCGGGTTGTCAGCGCACGTCGACGTAGTCGCCCGTGGCGTTGACCGCCGACGTGGTGGAGGTGCCCGCGAAGGACCAGCGCCAGTAGCCGTCGGCCGAGGCCGTGACCGTCGTCGACAGGTTGCCCGTCGAGTTGGTGTTGACCGTCTTGACGGTCGTGTAGGTGCTGGTGCCCGCCTTGCGGAACTGCAGCTTCACGGGCTGGTTGGTGTAGCCCGCGTAGGTGCGCTTGTCCCAGTTGGCGCGGGTCAGCTTGCCCGTGACCTTGAGCGACCTGCCCTTGGCCACCGGCTCGGGCCCGGCGTCGACGCTGAGCTTGCCGCGGCGCAGGACCGGGTGGGTGATGTCGCCGCCGTTGTTGTAGAGATCGCCGTCCTTGGACTGGAGCTGCACGACCACCTTCCACGGCCCCGCGAGGGCGTTGCGGGGCACGCCCCAGCCCGAGTCGAGCTTGAAGGCGAGCTTGCAGGTGGAGGTGGTGGCGCTGCTCGCAGTGCACGTCGGCGTGCCGTGGTACGACCAGTAGTTGTCCCCGACCTCGCGCTTGATCTGGAGGAACGCGAGCTTGCTGCTGATCCCCGAGTCGTCCGAAGCCGTCACCGAGATGGTGAACGACTCGGTCTGGGAGGTGCCGAGGACGATGGGCTTGCCGCCGTTCACGGACACCTTGTGGATCACCACTCCGGTCTCCGCGGCGTACGCGGCCGGAGCGGTGACAGCGGAGGCGGAAAGGATCAGGGCGCCGGTGAGTACGGCGCCGATGGATGTTGCGCGCAATGAATCCCCAATGTGTCGAGCCGGCCCCGGCCGTGTGAATCCCCCCGGCCGCAGACTCGGCAGGTGGCGTGAGGATACGTCACCCGTGCGGATCGGACTCAGCCGGTGTACGGCCCGCCCAGCCCCACGCCTTGTGCATCGCGGATGCGGTTCTGGGCGACCGTGGCTACGACCACGAAGGAGCGCCGGAGGCTGTGGAGTTCGAGCTCTTCAGGCAGCTTGGCCTCCCGGTGGATGGCCGCGACGACCTCGCCTTGTTTCCCTATGACGCCGGTCCATGACGGAACGTTCGGCTCCGCGCCGGAGATCTTTTCTTCACACCGTCTCCACTGCCACCATGTGCCGCATGACGCACATCACCAAGGGCGCCAACGTCCCTGTCCCGGCCAGCCCACTGCGGATCGTCGTGGGACGACACCGGGTGCCGGGGGTGCCGGCCGTGGATGCCGCCGCCCTGCTGCTCGACGCGACCGGCACGGTGCGCGGCGACGCCGACATCGTCTTCCGCGGCCGGCCCGAGCATCCGTCCGGCGCTGTGCGGCACGTGGGTACCGGTGAAGGTGGCGGGCAACTCGCCGAGTGGTTGGAACTGGACCTGCTGCGGATCGAACCGGCCGTCCAGCGGGTGCTGATCGCCGGGTTCTGCGACGGCGGGGTGTTCGGGCAGGTCCCCGGCCTGTACGCGCAGGTGGTATCGGTCGACGGCGCGGTGGTGACGCACTACGACGTGGCAGACGCCTCCAGCGAGACGGCCTTCGTGCTCGGGGAGTTCTACCGACGTGACGGGGCGTGGAAGTTCCGCGCGGTGGGGCAGGGCTACGACTCGGGGCTGGCGGGGCTGGCGACGGACTTCGGGGTCGTGGTGGCGGAGCCTGCGGTGCCGGTCGCTCCGCCGGCGTCCGGACCGGTGCCGCTGAAGGGCGTGGCCAAGACGGGCTCGACGTCTGTGGCGGCGGCCGTCGTGGCGGCCCCTCCTCTGTCCAATTCGGCCGTGCCGGTGCCGTCTTCACCCGTTGCCGGCCCACCCGCCGTCGTCAGCCCGGCCGGCATCCCCTCCTGGGGAGTCGGCCTGTTCGACTTCGAGCCGCGCGTCTACAGCGGCAAGGGCGAGAAGACGGTCATCGTGGACCTGCCGTTCCCGCCGGACTCGGAACCGGTGATCCTGGAGGCGCGGGTCGAGGACTACCACTTCCTCCAGGTCCAGATCCCCGGCCGCTCCGACGACGTCTTCTGCAACGACCTGCCCGACTTCTACGGTCGCGCCCTGCTCGTACCGCCACGCAAGGGCGGCCCGGTGAAGATGAAGGTGCGACACTCCGGGAAGTGGGAGCTCACCGTCCTGCCCCTGACGGCGGCGCGCCAGATCGGCACCGGGACGGTCCAGGGAAGCGGCCGCGAGGTCTTCATCCACACGGGCGCCGCGGCCGATCTGAAGGTCCGGGCAACGGACCGCCACAGCGGGTGGTTCCAGCTGAACCACCACAAGGGCGACACCCCCGGCGAGCTGAGACGCCCCGCCGAGGAGCTCGTCCACGCCTGGAACGGTCGTCGGGTCAAGGAGAAAGTCCGGATCCCGGACGGTCCCCTCCTACTCGTGATCGACAAGAGCCGGCACCAGTGGGAGCTCACCGTCGACCCGCTGCCCCTCCACGAGCCGTCCCCAGGGGCAGGGCGGCAACGGCGTGGAGAGTCCCCTCACTGAACGTGAGGGGACCGGTCCCACTGCTTCCGGAGTGTGTCAGGAAGGGGCAGAGCGTCGCCGGGGCTCACACGGGGAGTCCCTGTGGGCGAGCCATTCGCGGGCTGACACCGACCCTGCTTGTGCGCCCCGCAAGACCCTCCCTCCCCGGGCCCAACGGCGCCCGTGTCGGAGTCCGAGAACCGGCCCGCGTTAATCGTTGGTGCGTGGCCGGGTGGCCCTTGTAGGTTGGCATCGCGACCGCGCCTCCGATGCGCTCGGCTGCGGCTACTTCCTTCTGACAACCAAGTGACGCCGCCGCCCCTTTGATCTCGGCAGGCGCGGGCGTCTTCGCCCCGTCGGACCTCTTGGCCGGGGCCGTCCAATCCTTTGAATCCGGGGGGATTCGCTGACTCGTTACACCCGACGCGTCTCCAAGATCTGGTCCGAGATGCTCGTGGCCCCGCACGTCTCGGCGGCCGCCCGCTCCCTGCCCGCACCACAGCTCCATCACGGGCCAGCCAGGCCGGACTTCCGCACCTATGAGGGCGGCCCGGCCTTCGTCCGGGAGCCCCGCGAGGAGCTCTTCCTCCTTGCGGTCGGCAACTTCGTCTCCCAGCGGGCCTTTTACGAGAGCGGTGAGGAGCGGGACGCCCGGTACGCCCGTCTCGTCGGTGAACTCGCTGTCCAGGACCCCGTGTGGACGGCCGGCCTGCTGCGCTGGCTTCGCAGCGAGGGCAACATGCGCACGGCGTCCCTGGTGGGCGCCGCCGCGTACGTGCGGGCCCGGCTCGAGGCCGGGGCGTCCGGAGGCCCGTCCAACCGGTCCGTGATCGACTCGGTGCTCCAGCGCGCCGACGAGCCCGGCGAGTTGCTCGCCCACTGGATCTCGGAGTACGGGCGGAACGTGCCGCAGCCGGTGAAGCGGGGCATCGCCGACGGCGTACGCCGGCTGTACACGTCCCGGTCCCTGCTCAAGTACGACACCGCTTCCAAGGGCTTCCGCTTCGGTGATGTGCTCAACCTGGTGCACGCCTCCCCCGACCCGGACAAGCCCTGGCAGGGCGCGCTCTTCCGGTACGCCCTGGACCGCCGCCACCATCCAGAGCAGGCAGTTCCGCCGGCCTCCGACCGCCTGCTGACGGCCCACCGGGCGCTGATGGAGTCGGTTGCGGACGAGCGGCGGGCGGTGGTGACCGGGCCGGGCGGCGCCGAGCGGCTGGCCGCGGCCGGCATGACGTGGGAGGCCCTGGCGGGCTGGCTCCACGGACCGATGGACGCCGCCGTCTGGGAAGCCGTGATCTCCACGATGGCGCCGATGGCGCTCCTGCGGAACCTGCGGAACTTCGACGAGGCAGGGGTCTCCGACGCAGTCGCGACCCAGGTCGCCGCACGGCTCTCGGACGCCTCCGAGGTCGCCCGGTCCCGGCAGTTCCCCTTCCGCTACCTGGCCGCCCACCAGCACGCGCCGTCGCAGCGCTGGGCGGCCGCGCTGGAACGGGCGCTGGGCCACTCCCTGGCCAACGTACCGCCCTTGCCCGGCCGGACTCTGATCCTGGTGGACCGGTCCGACTCCATGTTCTGGGACACCGTCTCCGAGCGGTCCAAGCTGACTCGGGCGGACGCGGCGGCTGTGTTCGGTACTGCGCTGGCCATGCGCGCCGAGCAGGCGGATCTGGTGGAGTTCGGCTGGCGCAGCGCAGAGGTGCCGTTCGAGCCGGGCGAGCCGGTGCTCGAAGTGCTGAAACGGTTCCACAGTCTCGGCGGCACCCACACCACGAAGGCAGTGCGGACCCATTACCGGGAGCACGACCGGGTCCTGATCGTCACCGACGAGCAGGCCGCCCCCTATGGCGCCGGCGGGCCGGCCGAACCGGTCCCGGCCGACACTCCGGTCTACACGTGGAACCTGGCGGGGTACCGGCCCGCCCACGGCCCCACGGGCCCCCACCGGCACACCTTCGGCGGTCTCACGGACGCCGCGTTCCGGATGGTCGGGCTCATCGAGGCCGGCCGCGAGGCCGCTTGGCCGTGGACCGTTGAGCTGGCCTGATCCGAACGACACGGCCCAGCCTGAGATTTGACGCAGCGGCGATCTTCCGAAGTTGCCGGCGTCCGGCGCCGTTGATGTCAGCCGTTGATGTCAGGCGACACTGCCTGGTCGGTTTCGGACGGCGGTAGGGGCACGGTCGGTTCCGGGTTCAGGGGCCAAGGGGCCCAGGCTCCGAGGCTTATGTGCCGGGGGACCGGAAGGCGACTTGCCGACGGGCGGCCTCGTCGATCTCGGCGAGGGTGAGGAGAGGGGTGGCCCGGGTGCGGAGGGCTCCGCTGGCCTTGACGGTGAGGCTGACGGCGGCCATGGAGACCGGGTCGGGGAAGTCGACGATGAGCACGATGTCGTCCTCCCCGAAGGTGAAGTACATGGCCTCGACCTCCCCGCCGAGTTCGGTGACGACATGGTCGACGGCGGCACGACGGCCACTCGCGCCTTCCTTGAGCAAACCCTTGGTGCCCTCGGGCGTGTAGGTGGCCTGGATGAGGAACTTCGGCATAGGGATGCTTCCCGCCCATCGCTTGTCCGGTGTGGAATGGTCTTCCCGCTGTCACATCGTCCGCTACGCGCGGAACGGCTGGATTCACTCGTTGGAACCTGAGCTTTTCTGCCGGCCGCGGCATCAACAACTGGAGTGGTGGCTCTGTCTGCTGCTTGGTGGGGTGTCAAGCGACGGTCAGTCAAGCAGCGGCGAAGAGACCAGGAGAGGTTCGAGAGCTACTCCAACCGGGACGGCTGGCCGGACCTGCGGACCGAGGCGAGCTACCGCTTGATGGGGATCTCGTAGACGATCTCGCACAGGGCGGCGGGCACGACGATGTCCGCCGTCTCCACGGGGCGCCGATCGTCGCTGTAGTACGTCCGCGGATGCGCGTGACGAGCGCGGCCTTCTGGATTCCGAGCAGTGACGCCTCGTCGGTTCGTCAAGCTGATCACCGTGCTGCGACGTGGGGCACGGACTTGGTGCGCAAGGGCCGACCGTGGAGCCCCAGGGTTATTCGCTGGACCAAGATTTCTTTCGTGGTAAAGTACCGGCATGCTTATTGAGGTTGACAGACCGTAGCCGCCGGGCGTCGATGACGCTATCGGCTTGTGCCACTGACTCCGGTCCGCAATGGCCTGGATGTGGATTACGCGCACGGTTACACACTTCCGCGCTTTGAAGTGCATACCCTGGCACACCTTTGGCCAGCGCGCCTCACATTCCTTTTTGCCGCCCTTGCCGGAGTACCCCGAATCAGCCTCCCTCGTGGCGCGTTCACAGCATGCACTGACTCCTTCGGCGACGTCGACATTTTGTTCAAGCCGTGATTCTTCCGGTCCGGAATCGGACCGGCACGGTTGACGTCGTTCGAGGAATGCAATGTGCAGTCGGCCCTGTGCGATTCCGTCCTGTGCGGTTCCGTCCTGTGTTCCCGTCGTCGTACGTCGGACGGCGCCCATTCCTTTCGAGGACTGTCTCTCGGCAGCACCATGCCCGGTCCGCCGGGAGAGAGATCACGTGGAAGATTGTGAGCATCACCTCATGACGAACCAGCACCATGCGAACAAATCGAGTGACCGTGATCGACGGTCTCGCGTTGCACTCGCCAACCCTCCCCCCGGTACCCGACTCGCGCGTATCCGGGAGCATCTCGAATCGATGGGCGCGCCCGATTTCCGCTACCGGCAGTTCGTGAGCGCCCTTCGTCGCGCGGAAGCCGAGACCTTCGACACCGTTCGCGAGTTGCCCGCCGAAATCAGGGCGGGACTCACCGAGAAGTTCGGGCCTCGCATGCTTCCCATCGTGCCCGTCGCCCGACAAGCAGAGGACCAGGTCGAAAAGGTCGTCTTCGAGTCGGATCCGGGAACCCGTTTCGAGACCGTTCTCTCCCGCTACAGGGCCGGATGGACTTCTCTCTGTGTCTCGTCACAGGCCGGATGCGGATTGGGCTGCACTTTCTGCGCCACGGCCGCCGTCGGCCTCGCCAGGAACCTGACGGCCGACGAGATCTACGCGCAGGTCATGCATCCGTATTGGCGGCTTCCGGACAGATCCCTGCCGGAGAGCGTGGCGTTCATGGGCATGGGCGAGGCACTGGCCAACCCGCATGTTTTCGATGCTCTGTGCCTGCTTTCGGGAACTGGTTACGGGGAACTGTCGCAACGCCGTATCACTGTTTCCACTGTGGGCTTCGCGCCCAATCTGTCGAGGCTCACCAAGGAGTACCCACAGGTCACGATCACGCTGTCCGTGCATTCACCGTTCACGGACGAACGTGCGCAACTGATTCCGCTGGAGAAGAGATTCCCCCTCGCCGAGAACCTGGCGATTCTGGATGAGCACGCGGGCACGGCACGCCGCAAGATCTACCTCGCGTATCTGCTGATCGCCGGCGTCAACGACACCGAAGACCACTTGCATCAGCTCGCCCGACTCGTGGCGTCGCGATCGCGGCCGGAACTCTTCCACGTGAGCGTGATTCGGTACAACCAGGCCCTGGGAGCACATCCCGCCTATCAGGCGCCATCGAAGACACATGTCAGTGAGTTCGTCACAGGCTTGCGCGAACGTGGCATCCACGCCACCAGACGACGCCAGCTCGGCTCGTCCATCGATGCCGCCTGCGGCCAACTGCACGCCCGCTACGCCGCCTCCGCCCCTTCCGGCGGCCCCCTCACCGGTCTTCCGCCGATGGGTCCCGCCGTCGACCGACTACTGCAGATCGGACGGCCGGGCCGGTCGGAGTCCCGTCGGACGGCAACCGGCTGAAGCGCGGAACAGGGCATCGGTACGGCGACCGGAGGCGCGCGCCTGCGTCCCGGCGTCGGCCGTCCGCATCATGCACAGCACCACGGCCGTCGGTGGTCCATGCCCCGCCCCGGCACCCGTGATACCCGCCCGTAATCCTGGAGGACGTATGAACAACCATCGTGACCGAGGCGAGCACGCGGTCCCGCCCGTGCCCTTCGACCCGGAACTGAACCCCATTCTGGAGAAACTGGGACCCCCGCACGAGAACGCGCCGCTGTCGGCTGACGACATCCCCCGGTGGCGTGCGCAACTCGCAACGGCAGACCCTTCACTCGATCAGCTGCGCGACCACGGCAGGTTCGAGATACAACAATTCCTCGCGCCCGGCCCGGACGGAGCACCGGACGTCTCACTCCTCGTCGCACGCCCCACCGGCCTGCGCCAACAGGCGCCAGTTGTCTACCACATGCATGGCGGAGGCATGATCGGCGGATTCAACCGCACCGGCATGCAGACGATCCTCCAGGAGTGGGCTGAGCCCCTTGAACTGGCCGTCGTGTCTGTCGGCTATCGGCTGGCACCTGAACACCCGTACCCAGCGGCGATCGAGGACTGCTATGCCGGGTTGGTGTGGCTCGCCCGACACGCCGGGACACTCGGCATGGACCCCCAACGCATCATCACCGTCGGCGGCAGTGCCGGCGGGGGCCTCACTGCTGCCTTGGCCCTTATGACCCGCGACCGTAAGGGTCCCGGCATCCTTGGCCAGTTGCTGATGTGCCCCATGCTCGACGACCACAACGACAGCTCCTCGGCACACCAGATGACCGGCCTGGGCGTGTGGGACCGCCACGCCAACGACCTGGGCTGGACCGCTCTTCTCGGCAAGGACAAGGACAGCTCGCAGGTCTCGTGCTACGCCGCGGCCGCCCGCGCAGCGGACCTGTCCCAGTTGCCGCCCGCCTATATCGACGTCGGTGCTGCAGAAACCTTTCGCGACGAATGCATCCAGTACGCGACGCGCATCTGGCAGGCCGGCGGAGACGCTGAACTGCACGTCTGGTCAGGTGGGTTCCACGGCTTCGATCAACTGGCGCCACACACCGAGGTTTCCCGGGACGCCCGCCGGACCCGCTTCCGTTGGCTCTGTCGTCTGCTGAGCCGCGAGGTCCGCCAGGCGTCTTGACCGGCCCCCTCCGCGGCCGCTGCGGGAAGGCCGTGCCGCACTGAGGGAGCTTGTGGAGTCGCTGAAGGGGGGCGACCCCAACGACTCCGACACCTTCATCGGCCCGATGATCCGCCCCGACCAGCGGGAGCGGGTGCGCAACTACATCCAGGTCGGCATCGAGGAGGGCGTCCGTCTGGTCACCGGCGGTCCGCAGATCCCCGAGGGCCTGGAGAAGGGCAACTACGTCACGCCCACCGTCTTCGCCGACGTCGACAACACCATGCGGATCGCGCAGGAGGAGATCGTCGGCCCGGTCCTGGTCGTCATCGCCTACGACGACCAGGACCACGCCGTCCGCATCGTCCAGCTGTGCCGGAGGATACGCGCGTCCGCGGGGCTGCTTCACGAGGATGTCGTGGCGGATCGCGGGTGTGACACCGGTGGGCTCTCGTATTCAACTGTCACCACTACTTTGAGGAGTCCAACCGACTGGTGACCTTGTGTGATCGCCAGCGGCTAGCCGACGAACGCGACTTGTGCAGGGTCTGCGAGCGCGGTCAGAACCAGTGCAGGCAGTGCGGGGAACGGTCGGCGCGGAAGAGGGCGTCGGCGAGGGTGGCCGCACCCGGGCGGTGGGCCCGGATGTGTCCGGCACGCACGAGCGTGCTCGGGGCGGTGCCGCCGAGGTAGACCGAGCCCAGGTCGCTGATGTCCAGGGACAGGTCGGGGTCCCGGTCCGTCGGGACGCAGTCGGCCTTGCTGTCCCGGACGGTCAGCAGGTAGCGGCCGTGTTCGCCGAGGAACGGGTCGTCGATGTCGAGGACGAGCTCGCCGTCCGTGAACCAGCCGCGCGCCGTCAGCGCACGCGGGACATCCAGCAGTCGTACCCAGAGCCAGTCGGTGTCGTCGCTCACCTGGCCGGCGCGGAAGTCCGCAAGCTGCCAGCGCAGCGGGTGTTCGGGCGGGAGGTGCTTGAACACGACCTTGGTGACCAGGTCGTGTCCGAGTACGAACCGGGCCAGGGCCGTGAAGACAGCGTCGTCGGTGGCGATGGTCTCGTCGACCGTCAAGGTCTCGGGCTCGCCGATCGAGTAGCTGGCGTACCCGTCCGGGACGCCGTCGGCGTCACGGTGAACGGCGACATAGCGCGGCGCCGGAGAGATCGGCGGCTGTCCCGCGCGCAGGGCCCACCAGCGGTGCGGCCGGGACAGCGCACCGGGCTGGGCGCGGCGATACCGGTCGTAGACCTCTTCCAGAATCTTGCCGCACTCGGCCCGACGCAGCACCTCGACCGAGCCGTTGTCCGAGCCGGTCGCTGGTGTGTCGGCCACTCCGCGCGCCCGGGGAACGGCGAAGGCGGCCTCGTGGCGCGGCACCGTCAGCCGCGCCGTGTAGGTCGCCGGTCCGTAGCCGAACCTGCCGTAGATCGGGGCCTCAGAGGCCAGCAGCACGGAAAGGAACTCCCCGCGGGACCGCAGCTCGGCGAGCTGATGCCGCATCATCGCGCTGAGCACGCCCTGGCGCCGGTGTGAGGGCAGGACGCCGACGGCGGTCACCCCGGCAGCCGGGGTGAGGGTCTCACCGGGCAGGGTGAGCTCGAAGGAGTGCGCAGCGGCGGTGCCGACGGGCCGCCCGTCCGCCGTCAGGGCGAGCAAGCAGCGGTCCATCTCGAGCGCCGACCACCAGAGCCCGCCGCCCTCGACTGGGGTTTCCGGGAAGCGCCCGAACGCGGCATGGACGGTATCGACGAAGACGTCGAGATCCTCATCGGTCGTGGGACGGATCTCCATTGTTGCCGCTGCCTCCTCGGGATACCGGCACCACAACTCGTGGTGTCTGGCCACAGTGCAGCGTTGACCCGTGGCCAGGGCAAGCGAATTACGGGCAGGCCCGCGGCCGCATCAGCGGCCGCCATCCCGTGGTGGACGCCGATGAGCGACGGGTGATCCCTCGCCTGCCATGCCGAAGGCCAGTAGATCCGCGAGATCACCGCTTATCGGAACCCACATCCGACGGGCTATCGTGGGCGGTATGTCTGCCCCTGAGCTGATCCGCATCGTGTCCCGTGACTCGCCCATGGCCCTCGCTCAGGTGGAGCGCGTCCGTGCCGAACTGGCCGCTGTCCACCCCGCCACTGACACCGAAGTCGTCCCCGTCAGGACGACCGGCGACAAATGGATGGGTGAACTCTCCCAGGTCGAGGGCAAGGGCGCGTTCACCAAGGAAGTCGACCAGGCCCTGTTGGCCGGGGAGGCGGACCTCGCGGTGCACTGCGTCAAGGACATCCCGGCCGACCGCCCCCTGCCTGCGGGGACCACCTTTGCCGCCTTCCTCGAACGCGACGACATCCGTGATGCCCTCATCCACCCGGACGGCCTGCAGCTCGACCAGCTCCCGGCCGGCTCCCGGATCGGGACCTCCTCCGTGCGTCGCATCGCTCAGCTGGCCGCGTCCCACCCGCACCTGGAATGCGTGCCGATGCGCGGCAATGCCAACCGCCGCCTGGAGAAACTCGCCGCAGGCGAGGCCGACGCCCTGCTCCTGGCAGTGTCCGGACTGGAACGCATCGACCGCAACGACGTGATCAGCGAGATCCTGTCACCCGAGGTGATGTGCCCGCCGATCGGAGCCGGGATCCTGGCCCTGCAGTGTCGCGAAGGGGACACCGCCCTGATCGACGCCGTAAGCCCACTCGGCCACCCCGCCACGTACCGTGAGACCACCGCCGAGCGGATGTTCCTCCACGTACTGCAAGGCCACTGCAACAGCCCCATCGCCGGATACGCACGGGTCGAAGGGAACGGCGAACTGTCCCTACGGGCCAAGGTCTTCTCGCCCGATGGCAAGACCGTCCTCAACGCCCACGAATGGGCCGGCGCCCTCGACCCCGCCACCCTCGGCACCTCCGTCGCCGTCAGCCTGCTGCGCCAGGGCGCACGCGAGCTGATCGACGGCATCGCGCACTGAATCCCGTCCGAAGTACCGGATCTCTCATCGGACTCAAGACCACTGTTGCAGACCGTGTACGGGGTTTGGCGCCGCGCTCCGGACGCAGCGACCCCATGGCCGCGCGGCTGCCGGGAAGCGGTCCCATCTCCTGAGGGGCTGTGGGGCAGCCTTGCCGAAGGCGAACCGGCCGGAGTGGACGAGGTCCACGAAGAGACCCACGGCACCCTGGGGCGACAGGTGCCGGTCGGCCCCGGGTCGGCTGTTGCCCTGCACGTCCTTCCTTGGACGTCGCTGTGGGAGGACTTGAACGACGTCGCTGTGGGAGGACTTGAACCAAGCCGACCAAGCCGGCTCTTTGACCGTCCCAGATGCCGTCTCCGGACTGCGCAGGTCGAAGGGCGACACCGGTCCGTCAAGCACAGGCTCAAGCAGATCCAGTACCGCCCGGACCTGGTCGACAGCTGTCTCACCGGCACAGGCCCGGTCGTGGACGGCTGACCGACATCACACATTTCACTTTCAGCGGCTCAGACATGCTGTGGACCTGCTCTTCGGTGGGCCCACGGTCTTCCGGTCACGTGCTGCGGCTCCATGCGTCGACCGTCGCGGCAGCCCAGGCGTTGACGCGTTCTACGAACTCTTCCGCGGGGAACGTCCCGTCGACAGCGACATCTTCGATCGTGACGGAGAAACGGGACGGCGGCGCGTCCCGGCGCGGCAGCTCCGCATCGCGGACGACTCGTGAAGGCATGCTCTTCACGCGATGGGAGTTGCCACGACGAGCCTGGCCGACAAGCTGGTTCACTGCGTCGAGGCCGCCGTCGAGATATGCGTGCAGGAGCGCCCAAGCCATCGCACCATCGTCGGCGGGAAGCCGACTGGGGTGCTGGAACAAGAAGCAAGAGACTGAGACGCCGTGCAACGGCCCCCATGGCGCCTGCCGTGAGTGGTCCAACGCGAGCAAGGCATGGAACAGGTCGTCACAGGTTCGCGAGTCCATGGACACTCCGCACTCCGCGCAGGGTTTCATGCCTCCTCCTTACTGATCGTTTCAGAATGAATTTTATTGTGGTCCTTGGCAGTTGGGTGATGTGTCGACAGGATCTGTTGGGTGTCTGCTGAACTTGTGCCTGATGACCTGTGGGAGCGCGTGGCTCCGCTGTTGCCTGCTCGTCCACCTCGGCGCCTTCGGTATCCCGGGCGGTTGCCGGCGGATGACCGGGCTGCGTTGCGGGGCATCGCTTACGTGCTGTGCAAGGGCGTGAGCTGGCGGGACGTTCCGGCTGAACGGGTTGGCTGCAGTGGTGTGACGGCCTGGCGCCGTCTGCGGGACTGGACCGAGGCCGGTGTCTGGCCGCAGCTGCACGAGGTACTGCTGTCCGAGCTGCGGGCCGCGGGTCTGCTGGACATGAACGACGCGGCTCAGTCGATGGCTCTCATGTCCGGGCTCTCAAAGGGGGGCTCACACCGGACCTTCGCGGGTCGACCACGCACGTCCGGGCAGCAAGCACCACCTGATCGTCGACCGGCACGGCACCCCCTTGGCTATCTCGCTGACCGGCGGTAACCGGCACGACGTCACTCAGCTGATGCCCTTGCTGGACGCGATACCCCGCATTCGCGGCAAGCGAGGCCGGCCGAGGCACCGGCCGGGCCGGGTGTTTGCCGACCGCGGCTACGACTACGACAAGTACCGCCGCCTCCTCCGGGCCCGCGGCATCACACCGAAGATCGCACGCAAGGGCACAGCCCTTGGGCAAGACCCGCTGGGTCGTCGAGCGCACCTGCGCATGGCTCCACCAGTTCAAGCGGCTCCGGATCCGCTACGAGATACGAGCCGACCTCCATCTCGGCCTGCTCCAACTCGCCTGCCGCATCATCTGCTTGAGACGACTCCGAACCTCATTATGAAACGATCAGTTAGGACCTCAGCGCCGCAGGCTCGACGTCAAGTCAGGCTCAGGGAACGCGGAGGTTGATCAGAGCGTGCTCGGCTACCTGCACTGCCTTGCGCCTCAGATCGTTTTCGGTGGTGGTGTCCTTCGGGCCGTAGGCTTGGACGTACAGAACTGCGCTTCCGCCGGCATCGACGCTGACCGACGCCGCCCACGTATCTCCGTATGTAACTTGGCGCGCTGCGGGTCGTTCAGAGACGATGATCGGTTCGGGCTTCTCCGGTATCACGTCGGTGCCGTCCACGGTCTGGAACAGCGAGGCGCGCGTCGGAAAGTAGCTCACCGTGTACCCGGCAGCAGTTGGGGCGTCCTCATCTGTCATCAGGAAGTAGCAGGAGACCCCGCCCTCCTCCTCGTCCATCGGTGACGCATCGCGAATGCTGAGTTCCACTTGCTGTGGGCTCGTCAGGGCCTCGCATATCTGCGCGACGTCGACGTTGGCTGCAGACCGAGAAGAGGCCATGCTGGCGGATACGGGGACAGAGGCCGTCGACTCCTTCCTCTCGGTGACGGGCCACGCGAACCAGAGGCCCGCAGTCGCCAGGACGACCAAAGCACCACCCGCCGCCACGATCAGCCTGGCGTATCTAGGTGCACCCGCGGACTCTCCATTGACCTCGCTTCGCGGGGAAACGAACTTGGTGAGTGACACTTCCTCGCGGGATGCATCGTTGGAGGAGGCTTCTTCATGTCTGGCCATGGAGACAGAGTCGCACGTCGTCGTGACACTGACGTCAAGTTCGTTCGAGACGAGGTTCGCAGGGCATCGAAGGGCGCAGGCTGACACGAAGGCTGCGCTGTGCAGCACGAGTTCGAGCTCGCGGAGTTTGCGGCGCGTGGCCTTCCGATCACGCCGCATCATCCCACTGCTCTATAGCAAGCTCGATAACATTCCGGCCGCCTCGGCCGGTGGTCTTTTGCCGCCCGCCAGTCTCTCCGACGAGTGCATCAGCGAGATCGACTTTGCTTTCCAGCATCTGCAGGAGACCCGACTCGAGCGACCCGGCTCAGTCGATGGCTCTCATGTCCGGGCTCTCAAAGGGGGGCTCACACCGGACCTTCGCCGGTCGACCGCGCACGTCCGGGCAGCAAGCACCACGAGCGGCTCCGGATCCGCTACGAGATACGAGCCGACCTCCATCTCGGCCTGCTCCAACTCGCCTGCCGCATCATCTGCTTGAGACGACTCCGAACCTCATTATGAAACGATCAGTTAATGGCTGGGCGCGGGTTCAGCGGATGGTGCCGTCACGCGTTGACAGCCGGCTCGAGGGTTGTCGGGCTCAGTCGGAGGTCAGAAACGCATCGATGACTGCAAAAGTTTCCGCGGGCGTCCGGCGCGGCAGGGTGTGGCTCGCCCACGGGAGGAGTTCGACGGCCGGTGGTCGCAGTCGCTTCGCGGCCACGGGCCCGGTGAGCACCAGCGGGGCGGTCTTCGCGAACACGCGGCCGCGCTCGTCGAGGTTGTCCGCATGCTCTTCGTGGCCAACCAGAACGAGGTCGACCGGCCCCACCCTGTCCTCCTCGACAGCAGGTCCGGCAGTCCGGGTGAGATACCCGTGAGGACCGGGTTCGTCGAAGGGCGGATCGTTGACGATGCGCAGGCCACCGATGCCGATGCCGATCACGGCTGCAGGGCCGCCCAGGACGGTGATCGCGTGTTCCTGCCGGGACAGTCCCGTCGTGCTCATCGTCGTCCTCGCTGCATGGTCCGGTCACCGACGACGCTAACGGCCGCCCAGCTCCGTCTGAAATGCCGGGGGCGACGCATGCATGCACATCAGGCATGGATGCAGCTCAAAGGTAGATCGCCACGACCGTCATTCCGTTTTCGTCCGGAGGGCTGTGTCCAGGAATCGGCGGATCAGCGTGCGCTGGGCATCGGGCAGGTAGACGAGGCGGACCGGGCTCGGCGGGGCGCCGGTGAGGGGCACGAAGCGGAGGGCGGGGTGCTGGGTGCGGCGCTGCGCGACCTCGGGGACGATGCCGATCCCGCGGTTGGCGGCCACCGTCTCCAGCCACTCGTCGTAGTTGGACGTCTCAATGATCTGGGCCGGGCGCTGGTCCACCGGCCACGACCAGGGGCCGGTGGTGCCGCTGACCGTGTTCACGACCAACGGCCAGTGCTGCACGTCCGACCAGTCCAGATGACCGAGGCGGGCCAGTTTGCAGTGCTCGGAGCACACCGCGATGCGCGGCTCGTCGTACAGGCGCACGGTGCACGCCTGTCTGGGTACGTCGACGTCACCCCGGATCAGCGCGATGTCGACGGTGCGCCGGCGCAGCGCCTGGAGAGGATCGTCGGTCCGCCTCAGGTCGACCGACGCCCCCGTGCTCTCCTCGAAGCGGCTGACGGCCTGCTGAGCCCAGGGGTCGGGCAGCAGCCAACTGAAACCGAGCCGCAGCGTGACACGACGGCTCACCACGGCGAGGGCCTCGTCCAGCGTCGCGAGCACCCGTTCGGCGTGGACGAGGAACTCCGCGCCGGTGTCCGTCAGTTCGACGTGCCGCGAGGAGCGGTCGAGCAGGCGGACGCTCAGATTCCCCTCCAGCTGCGCGATCGTACGACTCAGCGCCGGCTGCGTGATCAGCAGTTCCTCGGCGGCACGGGAGAACGAGCGGTGGCGGGCCACAGACGTGAAGGCCCGCAGGTGACGGAGTTCGACATCCATGCCCCTTGCACCCCTCTCGTGCATCCATGCCTGTGGTGCATAGCAGCAGCGTAACCGGCATTTCACAGCCGCGCGTGCGCTGCCTACAGTCGAAATCGGCCCGTTAAAGCCGCCCAGGAAGGCGCCCAAGCCGTGAAGGCATCAACAGCCGGGAAGGCATCGGCCCCGCCCTGTCCGCGAACGCAGTCGCCCTGGAAGATCGTTGTCCGGGCGGCGGCCGCCCTCGCCGCGGGAATGGGAGTCGGCAGGTTCGTCTACACCCCCATCCTTCCTCTCATGCACGAGCAGGCCGGACTCTCCTCGGCACTCGGGGCGAACCTGGCCACGGCGAACTTCATCGGCTACCTCGCAGGCGCCCTGGTCGGCATCGCCGCCCCCGCAGTCGTACGGTCGGCCGCGGCACTGCGGGGTTCGCTCGTCGTGCTGGTGCTGACGCTGGCACTCATGCCGGTCACGCACGACGGCACCGCCTGGTTCGGCCTGCGTCTCATGGCCGGTGCCGCCAGCGCACTGGTCTTCGTGATTGCCGTCAGCGCGATGCTCTCCCGCCTTCGCGCACACGCCCATCACCTGGTCGGCTGGGCCTTCGGCGGGGTCGGTGCGGGAATCGCCCTGTCCGGCCTGCTGGTTGTCGCCGCGCAGGCCGCGTCCACCTGGCAAGCCGCCTGGTGGACCTGCGCCGCGCTCGCGGCCGTGCTCACCGCACTCGCCTGGCCCCTGGCCCCGCAGCCGGAGGCCGTCAGTTCCGCAGCAGCCGCCCAGGCCGAACGGCCCCGCACCCACCGCTGGTTCCTCTCGCTGCTCGCCAGCTACACCTTCGAGGGCATCGGCTACATCATCGCCGGTACCTTCCTGGTCGCCGCGATCCAACAGAGCGTCAAGGGTTGGCTCGGCGGCGGAGCCTGGATCGTGGTCGGCCTCGCCGCCCTTCCCTCCTGCGCCCTGTGGACGCAGCTGGCCCGTCGCTGGTCCAGGCCGGCCCTCCTGCTGGCCTCGCTGACCATCCAGGCCATCGGCATCGCTCTGCCGGCGCTGCTCGGCGGCGCCACGCCCGCGCTCGTGTCCGCCGTACTGTTCGGCGCCACATTCATGGGCGTCAGCACGATCGCCCTGTCCATCGGAAGCCATCTTCAAGTGCCCCGGGCCGTCGCCCTGTTGACCGTCGGATACAGCGCCGGGCAGATCCTCGGCCCGCTTCTCGCCGCCCCGTTGCTCAGCCACGGATACCATCAGGCGCTCCTGCTCGGTAGCGCTATGGTCGTCGCCGCCGCAGTCGCGTCCGTCGCCGTCTGCGTTCGCTTCCCGCACCACCTCGCGGCATGACACCGTTCCTATCCAGTGTGCGTGAGTGAGTCCTGGACCCACTGTTGCGTACCGGGCGCATCCCGGACGGTGTTGGATGCGCTGGGTTCCCGCTTTCGCGTCCCGTTCGGTGACGGCCCTCCAGGGGGCCGGTCCGTTGTGGGTGGGCGGGTTCCCTCACGCCCCCGGTCACCTGGTCCGGCCTGGGCGGTCCGATGCCCCGCACGATCGCTCCGGTCGTGCGGGGGCGGTGCCGTCCTTCCCCAAGCTCTCAACTCCGTTCGAGCAGGGGATACCCCCATCCCGGACCGGGTGCCCGAGGGAGCGTCGCCCGATCGCGATGCCGGCGGCATCGTGACGGGACATGGTGCGGTGCGGGGTGGTCAGTGGCTTCTGCCAGTGCTGGGCACCCCACCGGGAGGTGTAGGCCGGGTCGACCGCGACCATGCTCTCCTTGGCACTGGAGCACCGGCAGCAGGCTGACGATCAGCTGGAGCACGCCCGCCGGGCCAGGGACGAGGCCTACGCACTACGGCCGGCCGCAGGGGCCCAGGTGACGCCACGGCACGCGCATCGCCCCACTGCGCCCCTAGGCGTCGAGGCCACTGAGCCAGCCCTCGAGATGCCCGACCGAGCGATTCTCCCCTCGCGGGAGGCCCTCGGCTGCGATACGGGCCAGCCCGATAGCCAGGAGCTCAACCTCGACCGGTCCGCGAAGACCCGCTCGAAGAGGTGCTGGGACGGTGCGGTTGCCGGCGGGCAATGTCCTGGTTCGGGTGCTCGCCTCCAGCGCGGCGCACGCGGCGCCGATCGCGCCGCACGAGTCGTGCCCAGATCCTCCGTGCTACCGAAGCACGAGGACGGGGTGCGGCCGTCGGCGGTTGCGGCCCGGCGCCGAGCTTCTCCGCTGCGCCCACCTCCCCGCTCTCCCCGCCCTTTCCATGCGGCCTCGGGCCGGACGAGCAGGGCGGATGCTGCGGCCGTGGGCATCGTCAACGCGTCCGTCACTCGACTCCGTCGCTTGGCGGTATGTCCCGGAATGTGTTCTTGGTCGGTTGGTGCTTTGCTGCTCGGTGGCGGCAGGCTGGCTTTCTTGGCGTGCCGCTCGTCTGTGCTTCCGAAACCGAGAGGCTCAAGGAGGAGTCCCGCATGTCCGTCTATACCCCCCAGCAGATCAGCCAGCCGCAGACCCAGCAGCCGTACAACCAGCAGCAGCTGTTCGGCCAGCCCCCGATCACACAGTCGCAGTACGGCCAACAGCAGCCCTGGGGCCAGACCGGCCAGCAGCAGATCGCGCAGGTGGTCCAGCAGGCGATCCAGCAGGCGTGCCAGCAGGCGAGCCAGCAGATCGCGCAGCGCCTGCAGCAGATCCAGCAGGTCCAGCAGCAGCTGCAGCAGCAGGGCCTGGCCCACCAGGCGCACCCGTACCTGGCTGTCGCGCTGCACCACACTCTGCACCAGGGCGTGCGCAGCGCTGTGGAGCAGTCCGTGCAGCAGGCGCTGCCGACCGCGATCCTGACGCTGGTGCAGCAGAGCCAGCAGGGCCAGCAGCCGTCGGGCGGTGGTTACGGCCAGCAGCAGTTCGGCCAGTTCCCGGGCATGCAGCCGCAGGGCCAGCTCGGACAGTTCCCGGGCCAGGGGATGTTCGGGCAGCAGCCGCAGTACGGGCAGCTGTCGCCTCTGGGCATGTGAGCACCTCGGTCGGGCAGCGCCCGTTCCCTTTTCTCTCTGTGAGGAGCGGGCCTGCCCGGCCGGATACCCCGCCGCGCCGTGGCACGCGAGGGCCTCAGGCACGGCGGGACGCTGACCGGGGAGCTCATGAACGCCCGCTTCCCGGCCGGCCACTGAAGATCCGGGGCGTACGACGACGCTTTACGTTGAGATGGCGGTTGGCTGAATGAGTGAGCAGGGCGGCAACGGTGTGAAGCCGGGCAACGGCAAGGGCGCGAAGAGCTCGCGTGCGCAGGGCGCGGCGGGCGAGGCCGAACAGCAGCCGTTGGCCGCGGGCGGGCCGGGCGGCACAGGCGGGGAACGCCGCACAGCCGGGGAACGCCGCGAGCGGTCGGAGGCCGGTGTGCCGGGTCGGGGTGTGCGGGCGGGGTGGGGCCGCTACCTGGTTGCGCCCCGGCCCCTGGGGCTGCTGGGCGGTGGGGTGCCGCCGATCGAGGCCTCGGCGCTGTTCAAGCTGCTGGAGGAAGACCCCGATGTGGAACCGGTGGCGCAGGTGCGCCCGTCGCGGTCGCGCGGGTTGGGGGCGATCGCGGAGCCGTATCCGGCCTGCCTCCCGGTCGCGGTGGTGAAGATGCCCCAGGAGCGGGCCCGCGCCCTGGCCGGGAACCCGCAGGTGGTCGTGGAGATCGACCAGCCGCTGTCCTACACCCCCATCCCCTCCGTGGGTGTGGGCCCGGTGCCGGTGATCGACCCCATGCTGGCAGTCACGCTGGAGGAGCCCGAACAGTTCACGCTGCGCGTGGTGGGCGGTGACGGGGATGCGGTGGCCGGGGCGCATGTGTGGGCGATCGGCACCGGCGGCCCCGTGCACGGCATCACCGGCCCGGACGGACGGCTGACGCTGACCCTGGCCGCGGACACCCCAGACACCCTGCAGGCCCTCTACGTCCGCCCGGTGGCCGGCTACTGGCCAGGCCGCACCGGCGCCCCCCAACCCGCGGGCAACGGGGAGGCGGTAGTTACGGTGCAGGCCCTGGCGGACACCTTCGAGGGCTTCCCCGGCAAGGCGCTCACCGGCTGGGGCAGCCAGGCGATGCGGCTCAACCAGATCCCGCCGACCTACCGCGGCGACGGAATTAAGATCGCGCTGCTCGATTCGGGGGTGAACACCGCCCACCCGGACCTCAAGAGCACCGTCGAGCACGGTCACGACTTCACCGGCGCCGGAAACGGCACCTGGGGCCTCGACGTGACCGGACACGGCACCTGGTGTGCTGGCATCGTCGCCGCGGCGGACAACAACGCCGGCATCGCCGGGATCGCGGCGGAGGCCGAGGTGCATGCCCTGAAACTGTTCCCTGGCGGGCACCTCAGCGACCTGCTCGAGGCGGTCGACTACTGCATCACCCACGACATCGACATCGCCCAGATCAGCGTCGCCTACCCCGTACCATCCCAGCTGGCCGCCTGGAAACTCGCCGACGCGCACGCCGCCGGCATCAGCGTCATCGCCCCGGCCGGGGACACCGCCGGGCCTCTCACCCTCCCGGCCGCGCTGCCGGGGGTCCTGGCGGTGGGGGCGATCGCGCACACCGGCACCTATCCCGTGAGCAGCCCGCTCACCGCGGTGCAGCCGCCGTGGCCCGGCCCCTACCCGGCACCGTTCACCCCCACCGGCCCCGGCGTGGACCTGGTCGCGCCCGGCGCGGCGGTCATCACCACCGCGCTCGGCGACGGCTATGCCGCCGTCGACGGCACGGCGATCGCCGCCGCGCACGTCACCGGCCTGGCGGCGCTGCTGCTGGCCCACCACGACCACCTGCGCACCCAGGCGGTGCCCCGCACCGCGGCCCGCGCCGACCTGCTGTACCTGCTGCTGCGTACCGCCTGCCAGCCCCTGCCCGGCGCCGATCCCCGCCTGGGGGCCGGGATCGCCGACGCTCCCACCGCCCTCGGTATCCCCGCCAGTTGGCAGCAGGACTACCGGGCCGAGGGATACGCGGCGGCGCACCAGCAAGGCTGACGGCGCGACGCGGTCACAGACTCCGTCCTGTGCCGTTCGGAAACTCGTCGCTGCTGGTCATGCTGCATATCGGTACTCGTTGATGACGCGGCCGAGCACTCGGGCGCGTCGGAGTCGGTGAGCGGTCAGGCCGGTCACGGGCGCCGGATGCTCCTGAGCCCGGTCGAGGTGGACGAAGTCGCAGGCGATGATGCCCTCGGCTTGCGCGGTCAGGAACTCTCGACGCGTCGGGCTGCCACGGCGCGGGGCTCCAGCAGTGTGGCGCACGTGTGGTGAGACGGGTGAGGGCACTCATCTGCGGGCAGGCTGCGGTGGCAGCATCGGTCCGTTCTCGTTGGTGGTCTTTGAGGTGGTCGGAGTGGGTGAGGCGGTAGCGGGCCGGCCGGCGCGGTGAGAGCGCTGGGCCGTCGGCTTCGGCGCGGCCCTGGTTGATGTACTTGTGGAGGAGGTTGAGGCTTCCTGGGTAGCCGAGTTCCTTAATCTCCCGGAACAGGTGCACGACGGGACGGCCGGGTCATCCTCGCGGCGTCGGCGCAGGTGGTCGCGGTAGGGATCCACCAGCGTGGGCCGGTACTTGGGGGCGCGGATGAGCCGCTCGGGTTCCGGGACACGTGCTTAGCGCTTGACGGTGTTCAGTGCCAGGTTCAGGAGCCTGGCGCATTCCAGCAGGCCCACGCCCCGATCGAGGAGGTCGTGGACGTGGTGCCAGCGCTTGAGGTTGGTGGTCGCCTGCTTGCCCTCGACCCACCTGCCCGGCCATGAGGCGGAGGTCGGCTTCGGTGACGTCACCGTGCGCCTGGCCGGCGAACGACGGAGCGATCCGTCGGCGGGTGCAGCGGATCATGGCCACCAACGCGGACACCGCCACCCACACACCGCCCAACCCTGCACCGTCGACGCCCAGGCGCCACGACCACGGCCGCCACGCGGCGCCGCAGCCCGGGCGCCCCGGCATGGCTGCCGTGATTTACGCCCGCCCGGGTCCCGGCGAACACAGGCATCTGCCGGTTCCCTCCTGCGCGAGGGTGGCCGGTCAGCCGAGCGGGCTCGTGCCGGTGCCGTTCTCCTTCATGCATGTGACGTCGAAGGCCATGAGGGTGATGACGCCGTCCCCCTGGTTCCGGTATTCCGCCACCATCCTCCAGCCGCGCTGCTTGAGGACGACCAAGGCTTCGTAGACCGCCCCGTCCGTGCCCTTGCGCTCTTTGCGGTCCCCGGGCTGCTGCCAGTCGCGTTCCCGCAGCTCGTCCACCACCTTGTCGAAGCGGGCCGTGTCGACCGGGGTGGCCTTGGTGCCGAAGCCCTTGAAACCGATGCCGCACGCCTGCGCCGATCCGGCCGGAGCATCGGCGTTCGTGTCGGCGAATTCCGGTGCGTTTGCCGGAAGGCCCGCGTCGGCGGCTGCGGTGTCGAGGTCGGTGCGCACGACGTCCTTCGTGAGCGGCCCGGTGCCCGTAGGCCGTGGTGACGCCGACGTCGGCGCGGCAGTCGCTCCGGTGCCGGTGCCGGCACTGATGTCGCTCGTGCCGCAGCTTGTGGCTCCGAGCGCGATGACCGCTGCGGCCACGACGGCGGCCCTCTTCGTCCTGCTCATAGGTGTCCCCTCCCAGGTCGCAGGGGTCATGCCCCCCCCGCGATCAAGGAAGGAGTGTGCCACGGCGCGCCGATGAGCGGCCCTGCGCTTGCCGAGAACGAGGGTGCTTGAGGGGCTCGGCAGTTGGGCGTGAGGGCGGCAGAGTTCTGCAGGCTTCGGATGATCTTGTGCCTGATGACTTGTGGGAACGGGTAGCCCCGCTGCTTCCTTCCCGCGCACCGCGACGCCGACGGTATCCGGGTCGTTGCCGGTACAGGGGCCGGCGTCCAGCGGCCGGTTGCGGAAGGCGGCTACCTGTTCATCGAGATGCTTGGCCATCGCGCTGACCTGGGACTTCGACAGGTCGGTCACTCCGAGGGGCTCTGCGAGTTTCTCGACCCGGCGGGTGGAGACGCCGAGCATGTAGGCGGTGGCAACCACCGAGACCAGGGCCTGCCCGGCCCGGCAGTGACGTTCGTGAGTCAGTGCGGGAAGCAACTGCCCTGCCTCAGCTTGGGGATGACGAGTTCAACGGTGTCGGCCCGAGCGTCATCCCCGAATCCGGAACAACCCTCTGAATCGGGTCGAACCCGTACATCACGCCCAAGGGTGCAACCGGCCCCTTGCGCCGGTTCCTCGGCGAAGGGGCTCACGGGGCCATGGAAGCTGATAGAACGGCACATGGGGATATGTGTCGGATTCCTGGAGCCATTGCCTCTACACCTTTTCCGGACTACAGTCCCTTCAGTCCCTGAGGTGTCGCCACCAACCATGCACGGCCTGATGTTTTCTCCTTCGGGGACCGAACCACGACACCACAAGGACAATCAGCGTGCTGAGCCCCGGTGAGACCCGCCGGCCTGCCGCCTCCGCCAAGGCCTCGCCGCCGCACGCTGTGGCCCGTTGGTGCATTGCCCAGGGCCGGCCCGTCCACCCGCTCGCCCCTGGACGCAAGACCCCAGCAGCCAACTGCCGTGAATGCAGGGAGGACCGTCACAACGTGAAGTCCTGTCCCTGCCTGTCCGCCGGCCGTCCCTGCCACGGCTTCCACCCGGCGACAACCAATCCGCAGTACATCGACGCCTGGCGGAGCGCGACCCCGTCAGCAGGTGTCGGAGTCGCCCGTGGCCCGGCCGACTTGGTCGTCATCGATGTCGACGCTCACTCGGCGCCGGTCCCTGACCGCAGCCGACTGCTGCCCGGCACTCCTGTCCCCGACTCCGTGACCCTCGCCGGACTCGCCTCCGACTTCGACACTACGGCCCTTCTGGCGGCCTACCGCCGCCGGCCCGACCCCGCCCACGACGAGACCACCCTGCGCGTGCGTACCCCGTCCGGCGGCCTGCACATCTGGTACCGCAACCCCCACCCCGAGATGCACCCGCGCTGTTCGACCGGCTCCAGCTCCAAAGTGGCCTTGGCCTGGCAGGTCGACATACGGGCTGACGGCGGATACATCATCGCGCCCACCACCCGCACCAGCCAGGGCCGATACGAAGCCCACGGGCCCGCCCGACCGTTCCACCTCGAAGGACGTCCATGAGCAGCGCCGAGAGCATGCCCCGGTTCGATCCTCAGGCAGCCGCTCAGCAGATGCTCGACGTCCAGGAGGCAGAGCCCACCTCCACCCCGCTGCCCGTCCGGACCGCAGTCCCCAGCGCACCTGGGCAGTCCCCGGCCCGGACTACTCAGCCTGCCCTGCTCCCTCATTCGCTCAGCGACCGCGGAAACGCCCGCCTGTTCGTCCAGCTCTACCGCGACCAGTTCCGGCACGTCGAGGGCCTGGGCTGGTTCGCATGGGACGGCTACCGCTGGAAGCGCACCGGCGGTGAGAAATCCGCGCTGTGGGCAGCCGGTGAGATGGCCGAAGGCATGCCCGAGACCGACCCTCGCGGCATCTTCAGCGAACGTGAACTCGCCCACCACAAGAAGAAGACTCTCTCCACCGCCGGGATGAAAGCCCTCCTCACCCAGGCCAAGGCATCTCCGGACCTATCAGTCGACCCCGACACCCTCGACGGCGACCCCTACGCCCTGTGCACCCCGGACGGCGTCGTCGACCTCCACACCGGACGGCTGCGCAAACCCGACCCCTCACGCGACTTCCACTCCCGCGCCACCAGCGTCGCGCCCCAGCCCATGGACACCCCCCGCTGGTACACGTTCCTGGCCGACACCTTCGGTGACGACGCCGAAGGCCAGGAGACGATCGACTTCCTGCACCTCCTGCTCGGCTACTCCATCACCGGCGACGTCGGCGCCCAGGTCCTGCCGTTCCTCCACGGCGAGGGCAAGAACGGAAAGTCCGTCCTGCTCGACACCATGATCCAGATCCTGGGCGACTACGCGGACGCCGCCCCGCCCGGCTTCCTCATGGACCGCGGCGCCTTCTCCGAGCACTCCACCGAACTCACCGAACTCCACGGCCGCCGCCTGATCGTGTGCAGCGAGCTGAAGCCGAACGACAAGTTCGACGAGGCCCGCGTCCGCCTGCTCACCGGCGGCGACAAGATCAAGGCCCGCCGAATGAGGCAGGACTACTTCTCCTTCACCCCCACCCACCACCTGTGGCTGCTCGGCAACCACCGCCCCGAAGTCTCCACCGGCGGCTTCGCGTTCTGGCGCCGCATCCGCCTGATCCCCTTCACCCAGGTCGTCCCCGCCCAGCGCCGCATCGACAACCTCGCCTTCGAACTCGTCCGCGACGAGGGCCCCGGCATCCTGCAGTGGCTCATCGAA
This sequence comes from Streptomyces sp. NPDC057486, assembly GCF_042802415.1. Classification (NCBI taxonomy): domain Bacteria; kingdom Bacillati; phylum Actinomycetota; class Actinomycetes; order Kitasatosporales; family Streptomycetaceae; genus Streptomyces; species Streptomyces sp. NPDC057486. Next base: position 28,612 of record NZ_JBHVEE010000108.1, read on the forward strand.
GGCGCCCGCCGCTACCTCGCCACACGCGACCCCCTCGAAGGCCCCGACCGCGTCCGCATCGCCACCAGCGCCTATGCCACCACCGAAGACCACATCGGCCGCTTCCTGACCGAATGCTGCACCCGCGACACCGACACCGGCACCGACGTGCGCGTCGAACAAGGCCTGCTCTACGCCGAATACACCTCCTGGTGCAACGCCGGCGAGGGAGTGCGCGCCGCCACCGCCCGCGTCTTCGCCACACGCGTCCGCCAGGAACTCAACCTCGGCTCACCCGCCGACATGATCAAATCCAACGGCCGCAAGTACTACCCCGGCATCGCCCTCCTGGAAGACGCATGACCAAACCCACCCTCACACACACCCCACGCCGTACGCCCGGCCCCGCGGCCGCTCTACGATGAACACCAGATCCCGCTCACGGCGGCCCCCGCACACTGCCCCGCCGCCACCCCGATGCGCGCGAGGCAGCACGACACACACACGCCAGGCCACAACTCCCACAAGGAGCCGACCGACGAAGGAGGGGCTGGAGCGATGAGCTCGCTGTTGACCGCAAGCGACCTCACCCACGAGCAAAGGGTGGTGTGGCTGGAGGACTCCGAGAACCTCGACTACGTCCGCCAGGCGCTGGACAAGACCAAGCGCCGCAACACCAAGCCCCCCTACGCCCGCGACGGACGCATGGTCGGCTACGCCGTTCTCGACGACACCGCCGAGCCCGACCCCGACAGCGGCCTGTACAAGCGCCGCGTCCTCTTCGTCCTCCCGCACGACCGCGACAGCCACCCGGACGGCGTCTACCGCGAAGGCGCCCCCGGCGAAGCCGTCGACCCCCGCACGATCGAGCCCAAAAAGCCCGGCGCGAAAACCCCCCGCTCCCAACACGGCCCCGCTGCCGTAGCCACAGCCTGACAAACCCACCGGACGCCGACGGCGACCGAGATCCGCCGACGTTCTCAGCGCGGTCCCTGAGCGGTGTCGTCACGCTCGCTCTGAACGTAGGACTGGGCGGAGGGTGTCGAGGACCGAGGCGTCGTCGATGGTGGAGGGCACCGGCTCGTCGAGACCGTCGGCGATGTTGCGCATGGTCTTGCGCAGGATCTTCCCGGAGCGGGTCTTGGGCAGCGCCGGGACGATCGCGACCTCCTTGAGCGAGGCCACGGCACCGACCTGATCGCGCACCATCTGGACCAGCTCGGCGCGCAGCGTGTCCTCGTAGCCCTCCGCGGAGGCTCCTTCTCGATCCATGACACCGCTCTTGAGCACCACGAACCCGCGCGGGATCTGGCCTTTCATCCGGTCGGCAACGCCGATGACCGCGCACTCGGCCACATCGGGGTGGCTGGCGAGGACCTCCTCCATCCCTCCGGTCGAGAGGCGGTGCCCGGCGACGTTGATGACGTCGTCGGTGCGACCCATGACGAACACGTAGCCGTCCTCGTCGATCCGGCCACCGTCGCCGGTGAGGTAGTAGCCCTCGAAGGCCGACATGTAGGACTTCACGAACCGCTCGTCGTCGTTCCACAGGGTCGGGAACGCGCCCGGCGGGAGTGGCAGCTTGGCGACGATCGCGCCGTCCTCGCCGGCCGGGACACGGCGGCCGTCGATGTCGAGGACCTGGATGTCCCACCCCGGCAACGGGCGGGTCGGCGAGCCGGGCTTGATCTCCAGCAGTTCGATGCCGGCCGGGTTCGCGACGATCGGCCAGCCGGTCTCGGTCTGCCACCAGTGGTCGATCACCGGGATGCCCAGCAGCTCCGACGCCCAGCGGTAGGTCTCCGGGTCGAGACGCTCCCCGGCCAGGAACAGGTACTTCAACCCGGACAGGTCGTACTTCTTCGCGTAGTCGCCCTCCGGGTCCTCCTTCTTCAAGGCCCGGAACGCGGTCGGCGCGGTGAACATGCTGCGCACGCCGTACTCGGACATGACCCGCCAGAACTGCCCGGCGTCCGGGGTGCCGATTGGCTTGCCCTCGTAGAGCACCGTGGTCGCCCCGGCCAGCAGCGGCGCGTAGACGATGTAGGAGTGCCCGACGACCCAGCCGACGTCGGACGCGGTGAAGATTGTCTGGCCGGGGCCGACGTCGTAGACGTTGAGCATCGACCAGGCCAGCGCGGTCGCGTACCCACCACCGTCGCGGACCACGCCCTTGGGCTTGCCCGTGGTGCCGGAGGTGTAGAGCACGTAGAGGGGGTCCGTCGACTTCACAGGCACCGGATCGGCGGGGGAGGCCTTCCCGACGGCGTCGGCCCAGTCCACGTCGTCCGGGCCCATCGCCGCCTCGGCCTGCGGACGCTGCAGGATGACCTGCTTCTCGGGCTTGTGCGCCGCCAGCTCGATGGCCTTGTTCAGCAGCGGCTTGTACTCGATGACCCGCTTGCCCTCGATCCCGCACGAGGCCGACACGACGACCTTCGGCGCGGCGTCGTCGATCCGGACCGCGAGCTCCTTGGCCGCGAACCCGCCGAACACCACCGAGTGCACCGCGCCGAGACGGGCGCAGGCGAGCATCGCGATCGCGGCCTCGGGGACCATCGGCATGTAGATCACCACGCGGTCCCCGGGCCCGACGCCGAGATCGCGGAGCACCCCCGCGAAGGTGGCCACCTCGTCGCGCAGCCGGGCGTAGGTGTAGGTCCGCTTGGTGCCGGTGACCGGAGAGTCGTAGATCAGCGCGGCCTGGTCGCCGCGGCCGGCATTGACGTGCCGGTCCAGCGCGTTGTGCGCGACGTTGATCTCCCCATCAGGGAACCAGCGGTAGAAGGGCGGGTTCGAGTTGTCGAGGGCCTGCGTCGGTGCCTTGCGCCAGTCGAGCGCTTCCGCCGCCCGCAACCAGAACCCCTCCCGGTCCTCCACGCTGGCCCGGAAAACATCTTCGTACGCCTTCGCATTCATCCTGGGACCCCCAGTATTGCGATGCCGCTGGTCGGATGGTCGGTTGTTGCGCTGCCGGTGGCCCTTCCTCAGACGGAGGCCGATGGACGAAGGGCACCCCTCAGTGCTTGTGCAGGGTCACCTCGGGTCACCAGGTCGAGGGCGGCGTCGAGGCGGTCGCGAGACCAGCCTGTACTTGAACCGAGCCGGACGGTGGAGCAGGTCGCGGAGTGGGTCACACACCCACCTCCTGACCGTCACGGCCGACGTAGTCGGCGGGGACCTGGATCGGTACCGTCCGCATGAGTGACGAGATTACCTTTCCGGACTCCTCGAAGGCGATGGTCCGGGACCGGCCGCGCTCGAGGACCTCCTTGAGTACGAAGTTGAGGGCGCCGATGCCGGGCACCTCGTAGTGGGTGATCGCGCCCATTGTGATGTGACCGCAGACGGCCCGCACCGACGCCTCGATGACCTGGCGGGCTGGTGACCATGAACCCGGACGAGGGTGCTCGTGCCCGCGCACTCGGAGAAGCAGGACGCCACCGCGACCTGTCAGGAGACCTTCGGACACCACCCTTGGATGGGGTTCGTCGCCCACGGCAACGCCGGAAGCGGGGAGCCGGTGGCGGGTCTGCTGAGACCCGGCAACGCGGGCAGTGACACCGCCGCCACGACACCCCCTGCCCACCGCGGACCCCGTCGCCGGACTGCTGCTGATCCTCTACGCACAGAAGATCGCGACCATTCGCCAACTCACCGTCGACAACGTCGGCGTCTCCTGTGAGACCGTCGAGATCACCTTCGGAACCTCGCCTGTCAACCTCCCGGCGCCGCTGGCTGCCTTGGTCCGCGAGATCGTCGCGACCCGACGTGGCAAGACCAGGATCGGCACCCGGGACGACGTCCCCCGGCTCTTCCCCGGAGGACACCCGCTGACCCGGCGCCTGTTCGCGGTGTGCGCCGGTCAGGTGCCGTCTGGGGTGGCGGATGCGGCCGGGGAGGAGGTGGCGGGGCGCTTGGTGTCGTACTGGTCCGCGGTGACGGTCAGAGACTCTGCGATCTGGCGCAGGTAGGTAATGAGCCGCTCGGTCTCCTCCTGGTCGCTTTCGTTTGCCTGGGTGGCCTGCTCCCACCTCTGTTGCAGGATCGCCTCGGCCTGCGCTCTGGCGGCCCGCACCATGTTGCGGGCCTGATCGCGGGCCGCGGAGACGGTCTGCTCGGCCGACTGCTGGGCGCGGGCCTGCTGAAGTACGGCGTCCACGGTCGGTACCCCCGTGGGGCCGCTGCCGTCGCCGATGTTGTTCGCCCGGATCCAGTCCCGGTGTCGCTGCATGTCCCCCCGGAGCCGGTCGTTCTCCTCCATGAGCTCGGTCAGCACCTGGGAGCAGCGTCGCACGGCGTCGTGCACCGCATCTTCGTTGTAGCCACGACGGGTCAGGGGGGCGCGGGGGAAGGTCATCGACCGCAGTGCCTCGGGCGTCAGCCGGGGCTCCCGCGGTTCCTGTGGCTGGTGGGCTCCTGTCTCGTTCACGTGTCTCCGATCACCGAGCGTCTTCATAGTGCAGCAGGTCGTGGGCAATGCCTGCGTCCGCCAGTTCGCGCACTGTCGCAGAGACCATGGCCGACGAGCCGCAGATGTAGAAGGAGCATCCATTCCACCCGGCGGAGCGCAGGACCGGGCCGGCGAGACTGCGGTTGTCGAAGGTGCCGGCATCGGCGCCGACCAGCGGTGTGACGCGAAGCCACGGGTGGGCCTGGGCCAGTTGCCTGAGCGCGGGAAGGTCGTACAGGTCATGGTTGTCGCGTGCTCCGACGAACAGGTCGACCCGGCGATGCGGACCTTGCTGGGCGAGCTCTTCGATCAGGGCGCGCAGCGGGGCCAGACCGGTGCCCCCGGCGATCAGCACCAGATCCCGGCCCCGGGACGCCCGGAGGGTGAGCCTGCCACCGATCGGGGCTCCCAGGCGCAGTACGTCACCTTGGCGCAGCCCGTACACCAGGGCCGGGCTGACCAGGCCGCCGTCGACGGCGCGCACATGGAACTCGACGGTCCCGTCAGCACGTTGTGCGTTGGCCGGGGTGTAGGGCCGCCAGGTGCTCGGCAGCATCGGGGTCTCCACCATGACGGACTGCCCGGCCAGGTACGCCATCGGCTGGTCCAGACGCAGCGTCAGCACCGCAAGATCGAAGCCGCGTTGCTCGTGCCGCACCACCTGGGCGTTCCACCAGGCCGGATTTGCCACGCTGTCGGCTTCGGCGGCCTGAACCATGGTGCGAGCCACCAGGGAGTAGGCGTCGGTCCAGCCACGCTGGAGTTGCGGGGTCCACGCCTCGCCCAGGAAGTAGGCCAGCGTGGCCAGCAGCGCCTGTCCCACCGCCTCGTAGTGCTGAGCGACCACCTGGAACCTGCGGTGGTCGCGGCCCAGTTGCTGAACGAACGGCAGGAGCCGGTCGGGGTCGTCCGCGTCAGCGACGATCCGGCCCAGGGCGGCGACGAGCCGGTCGCGTTGCGCTCCCATGGCCACCGGGAACATCGGCCGGACCTCCGGCGCGATGAGGAACAAGTAGGAGTAGAAGTACCGTGGCACCTCGTCCCCAGATTTGCCGACGAGAGCGAAGGAATCTCTCAGCGCCTGGGAATCGCTCACGTCCGCCCTCCGGTTGCTGACATCGGGGCTGACATCAGAGGTGACCTCCAAAGATCGGGAGCCGTGGGGGGGCGGGGGGCGGGGGGGCGAACCCCCGCAGGGGGAGTTGGGGGCGGGCTGGCCCCCCCCCCCCCACGCGCGGGGGGTCACGCCCGAGAACCCCCGCCCACACACCAACACG